>JBDRSZ010000251.1:0-6984 GCA_043824415.1 bacterium
TCCTCGTCTCGAACGATGTTTTCCATTCTAAAAAAGCCTGAAAAAATTTTCCGTTGCAGACGATGTACACTCCATCAACGGCCCGAAGGGGCAGGATGCGTTCGAGGAGGTATTCGAGGATGGGTTTTCCTGCGATGGGAAGGAGTGGTTTGGCGGTATTGTCCGTGAAGGGTCGGAGGCGTGTTCCGTAGCCCGCTGCAAGAATCAATGCTTTCATCAGTCTGCTGGCTGAACCTTTCTTTTGAATATGCTGTCTGTTCAGAAATCCACGGAAGACGGGATGTTCTCAAGCTTCCACTTTCCCGCACACGATGTGTCTATCTTTTCGATGGCCGCTTCGGTCGGCTTCCTGTTTTCTAACTAAACCTTGGCATATCTTTTAATAAAGAGTAAGAAGTCCTCAAGAATTCGTTCATTGAAATTGAGAAAGCATAAGCCACTTTCTTTAAAAGAAAGTGGCGCAAAGAATCCGCCTTTTTGTAGGCCTTAATTTCTTCCTTAAAGCATGGGAGACAACAAGAAGGGGTGTCCGCAACCCGTCTTCCCTTTCGCAACTCCCGAAACTGAAGTTTCGGGACTCATGCCCACCCCTTCGTTTGTAGAGTTCCCTCTCTTCATGAATCGGCTCACAAAAAGGCATAATCTCTCCTATCTGAATTAAAAGTGATTTTGATAAAATTGTCAAAGTTCAATTATAATATGGAATCTTTTTATTAAAAAGCAAGAATAATTTTCAGGAATTTAAGGTGAATCGAAGGGCGGTTTTGATGTTGACTTTTAAGTAAATTATGCGTATAATTATTTTCTAGAATATATCGTTGTGAAGTGGATAGTCAGCGAGGGTCGTTTTGTCAAAACACAGAGATTGGATTATCGGACTGGGTATTGCAGGAGTGACGATTGTCCTCATTCTCGTTCTTGTCGTGTATGTCGCACAAAAGCAGGCGTACGATGGTGTGATTCTTTCTTCGAGGGGGGATAAAGTCGCTGTTGTTGAGCTTTTAGGGCCGATTTACGATTCGCGGCGGATCGTCCGCCAATTCCAAGAGTATGGCGACCACAGTTCGGTAAAGGCGATCGTTTTCCGTATCGAAAGCCCTGGAGGGGGTGTGGCGGCATCCCAGGAGATCTACGAGGCTGTCCGTCGTGTCCGGGATGAGGGGAAACCTGTTGTCGTTTCTATGGGCAGTGTGGCCGCATCGGGTGGGTACTACGTCGCGTGCGGAGCGGATACGATCATGGCCAATCCTGGGACGACAACGGGGAGCATCGGTGTGATCGCGGAATTCATCAATCTGAAGGGTCTTTTAGAAAAGTTGGGAGTTGAGTTCGATGTGGTGAAGAGCGGCCGTTTCAAGGATACGGGATCGCCCCATCGCAGTCTCACTCCGGCGGATAAACAGTACCTCCAATCCTGGGTTGACGACGCGTTCGATCAATTCGTGGAAGTGGTCGCCCGAGAGAGGGCGCTTTCGAAGCAGGAAGTCCTCCGATTGGCGGACGGACGAGTTTTCACCGGTAAGCAGGCTTACGAACAGGGATTGATCGACTTGTTGGGGGATTACGATGAAGCGATCCACTTGGCCGCCCGATTGGGGGGTATCAGCGGAGAGCCCACTGTCATCAAGGAGCGACGCCGGCGGATTACGCTATTCGATCTTTTTTTTCAGCAGACAGAAGGGATTCTCCGCGGACTGAGCGGTGTCACGCTTCAATATGGTTTGAATTGATGTAGTATGACAATCTCCAATTCGGGAGAGATGATCATGACAAAGGCAGATATCGTCGATGTGATTGCCAAAGGGACGGGGCTGACAAAAGTGGAAACGGCTGCCGTGATCGACGGTTTTTTAGCCACGGTGAGTTTCGCCCTACAGAATGGAGAGCGGGTTGAGCTTCGGGGTTTTGGCACTTTTTGTCTTCGGGAGCGTCAGGAGAAGCATGTGGCCAATCCGAAGACAGGGAAAATCATGCATATTCCTCATCGGATCGTTCCGGATTTCAAACCCTCGCAACTGCTGAAAAATTCTGTTGCGAAACGGATGCGTGAGACGGGCAAGTTTGTGCCGGAGTCGAGGGAGACTCAAACGGATATTTTTTCGGATTTGTATAATTTCATCATCGATGAATAGGAAAGGAGGGATGCGTATTGCCCTGTGGTAAGAAGAAGAAACGCCATAAGATAGCAACGCACAAGCGGAAAAAGCGCTTGCGCAAGAATCGACATAAAAAGAAAATCTGATGAGAGAAATGGTCTTTCAAGAAGACGATGACGATCTCATAATACCCTCTGAAAGGAGGGTTTATTCCGTCTCGGAGATTACGCGAGAGATCAAGACTGTCCTGGAAGAAGGATTCCCGACAGTCTGGATTGAGGGGGAAATATCCAACCTGAAGAAGCACACGTCCGGCCATCTCTATTTTTCTCTGAAGGATGCTGAAGCCCAAATTTCGTGCGTCATGTGGCGCGGGAGGAATCAGTATCTCCTGTTCCGACCCGAAGATGGAATGAAGGTGCAGGTTGCGGGAGACCTGACGGTCTATGAGCGACAGGGACGTTACCAACTGGATGCGTATCAGATTCGTCCGGCCGGCGTCGGCGAGCTGCAAATCGCTTTCGAGGCGTTGAAGCGCCGTTTGGATGAAGAGGGGCTCTTCGATGCGGAACACAAGAAAAGCCTTCCTCCGTTTCCCGAACGCATTGGCGTGGTCACCTCGCCCACGGGAGCGGCTATTCGTGATATCGTGAGTGTGGTCGGCCGTCGTTTTCCGTCGGTTCAGATCATCATCAGGCCGGTTCGTGTTCAGGGGGAGGGCGCAGCCGAGGAGATCGCGGAGGCCATCGATGATCTCAATACGTACGGGAAAGTCGACGTTCTCATCGTAGGCCGAGGGGGGGGATCGCTGGAGGATCTCTGGGCGTTCAACGAGGAGATCGTTGCACGGGCGATTTTTCAGTCGAGAATTCCCATCATCTCGGCAGTGGGGCATGAGATTGATTTCTCCATCAGTGATTTTGTAGCGGATGTACGCGCACCCACACCCTCCGCTGCTGCGGAGATGGCGGTGAGAAACAGGGAGGAACTTCTTCAGACACTTTCTCATTGGGAGGGAATGATGGTCCGGGACATCCGTGAACGCCTTGCTCGGCATCGTGAGAGGATCGACGCGCTGAAGAGGAGTTACGGATTCAGGCAGCCGCAGGATCGGATCAGGGAGTATCGGCTGCGGATCGATGACATGGGCAGGGGATTGGAGACCGTTCTATCCCGACGAGTGGAAGTGCTCCGGTCGTCTGTGGAACAGTCGAAAGGCCGATTGCACGCGATGAACCCGATGGCCGTGCTCAGGCGGGGATACAGTATCACGACGCGTGTTCGGGATGGCCGTGTCGTTGTTCGGTCGGAGGAAGTGAAGAAAGATGAACGGGTGCATATCCGATTTGCGGAAGGCGCGGTTCGGAGTCGCATCGAAGAGATAGAAGCGTCATGATGGGATAGATAATAGTAGGTTTATTTGACATCGAGCGATTCGGAGGATGAGGATTGTTGAGCGGAAAGGATTTGATATTGTTTAGGAAATTCCTGCCGTCAAAATAGGAAATGTGCTTTTTGAAAGTAATAGAATTAGAACTGATTCTCTGATATTTTTAAGTTGAGGTTATCGTTTCACCACCCCTGGATTCCTGATTATCCCGACTTCTCTATTATGTTATCATGAATGAAAGTCGGGAGAGGAATGACACCCTTCCCCTTGTCATTCCCGCGATCTTTAAGCGGGAATCCACCTATGACCTCTTGATATGTAACATATTCAGAAAATTGTGATTTCCTCTTTTGGACAAGAGTGATAGGAAATAAAATGGCAGGATCGAAAAAAGAAATGAGCAGCTTCGAAGCGTCTTTTAAAAAATTAGAGTCCATCGTTGAAGAATTAGAGAACGGGGACTCCACGCTCGAAGAAGCGATGAAAAGGTTCGAGGAAGGGATGGAGCTGATCCAGGTCTGCACTAAAATGCTAAACGATGCTGAGGCCCGTCTGCAGAAACTGGTACGTGGAGAGGATGGCGGGTTCCAATTGGAGTTCAGTGAATGAGGTCATGTGTTGCTCGGAGGATCATGTGAGGACGGAAGCATGAGCCGCATTCTGGAATCGATTCATTCTCCTCAGGATTTGAAGGGACTGGATGTCGCTGTTCTTGAAGCATTGGCACAGGAGATCCGCGATTTTATCATCTCTACGGTTTCGAATACGGGAGGCCATCTCGCGCCGAGCTTGGGTGTTGTCGAACTGACGATCGCTCTACATACCGTTTTTGATACGCCACGCGACAAAATCGTATGGGATGTGGGACATCAGGCTTACGTTCATAAAATCCTGACGGGCCGCAGGGAGCGGTTTCATTCATTACGGCAGTACGGCGGCATCAGCGGTTTTCCGAGAATCACCGAAAGCGAGTACGATACATTCGGAGTCGGCCATGCGTCTACGGCCATTTCAGCGGCGTTGGGCCTGGCGATAGGGAGGGACCTGCGTCGCGATGATTATAAAGTCGTGGCCGTCGTGGGGGACGGCGCGCTGACCGGCGGTCTTGCCTTTGAAGGGCTGAACAATGCAGGGGGATCGAAGCGTGATATCATCGTCGTTCTGAACGATAATCGGATGTCGATTTCTCCGAACGTGGGCGCTCTCTCAAAATGCTTCACTCAGGTCATCACGAATCCGCTGTACAATCGAATTAAAAAAGATATCTGGGAACTCACAGGAAAACTGCCCAGGGGTTCGAGACGCCTGCGGAAGGCAGTCCAACGGATCGAGGAGGGGCTGAAATCGATCGTGGTCCCAGGGTCCCTGTTCGAGCATTTAGGCTTCCGTTATTTTGGTCCGATTGACGGCCACAATCTGTCCAATATCCTGAGGATTTTTCGGGAGATCAAGAAATTTCAAGGTCCCATCTTGATGCACATTATAACGATGAAGGGGAAGGGATACAAGTTTGCCGAAGAAGATGCCACGAAATTTCACGGGTTGGGTTCGTTCTGTCGGGAAACGGGTACGACGAGTCCGAAGAGAGCCCAGTCGTACACGGAGATATTCGGCAAGGCTATGGTCGAACTGGCTGAGAAGGACGACCGTATCGTAGGCATCACAGCGGCCATGGCAGACGGGACGGGACTGGTGCATCTGGCCAACCGATTCCCAGAGCGGTTTTTCGATGTGGGTATTGCCGAACAGCACGCCGTGACGTTTGCAGCCGGGTTGGCTCTACAGGGGTTGAAGCCCGTTGTCGCCATTTATTCCACGTTTCTTCAGAGAGCGATGGATCAGATCATTCATGACGTGGCCCTTCAGAAGATCCCCATAGTATTTGCGATGGATCGGGGGGGGCTGGTGGGTGAAGACGGGCCGACGCATCACGGGAGTTTCGACCTGAGCTATCTTCGATTCGTTCCAGGGCTTGTTGTGATGGCTCCGAAGGATGAAAACGAGCTTCGGGATATGCTGTGGACTGCTCTTCAGTACGAGGATGGTCCGATCGCTTTCCGGTATCCCCGAGGAGAGGGCATCGGATTGCCTTTGAAACGAGACTTTGAAAAAATTCCTATCGGAAAAAGCGAGATCGTGCGGGACGGAAAAGATGTGGCCATATTGGCCGTAGGTGACAGGGTCGTGCCGGCTGCGCAAGTGGGAGAAGTGCTGCAAAAGAAGGGCATCTCCTGTCGTGTCGTGAATGTTCGATTCATCAAACCTCTGGACCGGCAGATGATCGAGGAGACGGTGAAGCATTTTTCATTGATCGTCACCGTGGAAAACAACTCCATCGTAGGAGGATTTGGGAGCGGCGTCGCGGAAATAATCTCCGGACTAAAATTTAAGGACGGATGCTTTCGACGGTTCGGACTGCCGGATCGGTTTATTCAGCATGGAGATATGGGTGATCTATTGAAAGAGGTTGCTTTGGATGTCGAAAGCTTGGTTCAGCAAATCGAGGTGCTTTGGAATTCGATTCGTTGATGATGGAAGGTCATGAATTCTTTTTGATGTTGTACAGGACGGAGTGAAATTTTTCGATGAAGGTCGGAATCGTAGCCAATATTCAGAAGCCGAATGTCGAAGAGACACTTCGTCATTTTTTATCCTGGCTTGAGGAACGGAAAGTCGCATTTGTTTTGGACGAACGGCTTCACGATTGGATGAAGTTTAGCAGGACGGATGTCGAAGTCGTGGCGTTGAGTACGCTTCCGCGGGTGAGCGACATCGTCGTTGCCATGGGCGGGGATGGAACGATACTGACTGCCGCCCGACTCGTGGGAGAGTGGGAAAGACCGCTGTTGGGTATCAATTTGGGAGGAGTGGGATTTCTCACGGAAGCATCCGTTGATGATTTCTATCCGAAAATGGAAAAAGTGATCGCCGGAGAGTACTCCATTGAAAAGCGGATGGTTTTAAAGACACGGATTTCCGGTGAACCTGAGAAAAAATATTTTGCTTTAAACGACGTGGTCTTGGATCGCGGGGGCAGTCCGAGGGTCATCCGGGTGGATGTTTCCATAGATGGTCAGTATTTCAATACATACGTCTCCGATGGAATTATCGTTTCCACTCCGACCGGATCCACCGCTTATTCGCTGGCCGCCTGGGGGCCCATTGTCGTGCCTTCGCTGGAATCCATTATCCTCAACCCCATCTGTCCGCATGCGTTGACGGTGCGACCCACTGTCATTCCGGCATCGAGTAAAGTCATTCTCCAGGTTCAGTTTCAAGATTCGGAAGCACTTCTCAGCGTGGATGGTCAGGAGAATGTTCGAGTTGCCTCTGGGACTTCACTGGAGGTCCAAAAGGGAGATTTCTATATCCACCTCATCACTTTTTCTGATCATAATTTTTTCGACCGACTCCGGAAAAAGCTCCAATGGGGCAGCCTTCCGAGAAAATAATTCTTCTTATTCTTTTATTTTTTGCTTGACATTTTTCAAAAAATGT
>JBDRSZ010000252.1:0-2107 GCA_043824415.1 bacterium
TTTGTACTGGCCTTCCGAATCCTTGTACTCCGTCTTCGTCAGAAACGTCTTGTCTTTTTTCTCTTGATCGTCGCTTTTTCCTTTCTTAAAATTTTCACCGAAGATAAAATTTTTATAGTCGCGATCACCCTGTTGCATTAAATCCCTCTGTCTATCCCCGGCCAAAGCAAGCTGCCTTGCCTTCTCCTGCTTCTCTAAGAATGCTGTCTTTCTCAGTTGTATCGATCCGGGTTTAATGTCCAGCGGATTATTCATCATATAAATATCGTATCCGCCGTTGTAGAAAGAGGAAAAAGCAAGACGCGAACCATCCCTCGACCAGGAAATCTGGGAAGCTCCCGTCAACAGATTCGTAATCGGATGCGTCTCGTTCGATTCCCTATCCAGAATGTAGATGTTGTTAATGCCGTTCCTGTCCGAAACAAAGGCAATCTTATCCCCTTTCGGAGAAAAGGCAGGAGACTGTTCCATCGACACGTCGTTTGTATGGCGCGCCAGCTTCTTCGTGTGAACATTGAGTGTGTAAAGATCGTACTGTTTGTAATCATACTCCTGCATTCGAAAATCTTCAGAAGGATTCTCCGTATAATCTCCCCGGTCGGAGACAAAAGCGATTTCCTCGCCGTTCGGAGACCAAATCGGGTCTAAATCGCTGAAAACGTCATCCGTCAGTTTCTCGAGTTTCTTGTCCCCTAATCGGAAAATATAGATGTCCGACTGCCCATGGATCATCCCCATAAAGGCAATGTGTTGTCCGTCATGAGACCAGGTCGGATAAAATACACCGTCCAAAGAGAAGGAATGCGATTCAAGAATCTTCCTCTTGTCCACATCCAGGATGTATAAAACATCTTGGTCGCCTGCCTTTGCTGCAAAAACGATCCGCTTGCCGTCCGGTGCCCAGTCGATTTTGGGGCGTCCCCAATGCAGCTCTTCAAACAAGTCGGATCTTTCACCCTTCACAAGTTTCCCTAAATGCCGGCCGTCGATTGCGCTCAACAAGCGAATATCGATGAAATCAGACTGATTCGATAGGTAGACGATTTTATCGCCCATGGGAGAGAGTGACGGTGCATTGTTCACAAAATTTTTATCCTTCACATGATCGGTGAACTTTTTCGCAATGTCCTCCGGCTCGTCCCTTTTCTCGATGTCGGGCCAATAGACTCTTCTAAGATACTTGTGCCAGCGCTTCGTCAATTCTTCCGTATCGACACCGACAGAACCCTTCAACCCATTATCCACACTCCGGCTCAATCGCAGCCGAGTCAGAACTTCACCGACCTTTTTCTCTCCATACTTCTCAGCGATATAATTAAAGAGCGATTGTCCGCCCTTGTAAGCCATGAAACCGTACAACTGATCAATGGGCGGGATATAACCATTAATGGTGGCATCCCGGATATACATGTCGCTTTCTGTATCCCATCCAGCGCTTTCGTATTCTGCCATTCCCTCCCACACCCAGAGTGGCAGTTGAAACCGTGTCATTGCCATGACCATCGAACCCACACCGCCGCCATAGACCATCTGAAACATCACCGCATGGGTCAATTCGTGATGGATGAGGTGCCTCAACGCCTTATAATCCCCCTTAAAATGAACGACGACCCGGCCCTTGAAGATCTCCGTAAATCCTTCAACAGTCTCTTCAATGACATAGTAGCTGACGTTGGTCTGCTCAAAATCGTTGTGGCTGTTATACACAAGGATCGGAATGCGTTTTTCAATATCGTATTGCAGATTCCTCCTCAGGGAGACGTATGTCGATTCAGCCACATCCGCTGTGAACTCTGCAAGCTTTCTATCATCTCCATAATAATAAATATCGAAATGACTCGACTGTAAATACTTCCAGTCAAAATTGCGATACTGGACTTTATTCTTCCCGATCCCCTGCGAGAACAATGATTGACACAATGATAGAAAGAGAAGGGCTGCTGTCAGCTTCACGACTTTTTTCCTTAAAACAGACTTTATCGCTTCCATATCTCAATCTCCATGAATAATTTTAGCATGCTGAATAATGACTCGTCTTTCAAACGAGGAATCCTCAATTTATCATCTGTAAACTTCCGAATGAAACACTTCCCCTGTCCCAATGAAA
>JBDRSZ010000253.1:0-7484 GCA_043824415.1 bacterium
CGGTACATTATTATAAGTAGTGACGTCGAGTGTCCCGGCCAGTGCGACACGATAATAGAATGAATAGATTAGTCACACGTCGATTGAAAAAATGTGGCAATAAGATTTGTGGATTCGGCGAAGGTGATGGACATCTCCGCCGGCAGTAATATTATACTCGAGCCAAAGTGGTTTTCGGATTTGTTATTAGAAACCTCACCTCAATCCTCTCCTAAAAAAAGGAGAGGACTTAATTGTGAAATCCGAAAACTACTCTGCGTTGAGTATAAAAAGGGAGGAATGCAAAATGAATGCGGAATTTAAAAAACAGTCCAGACGCCTATTTTGGGAATCGTCTCAAAGACTCATCGGGTTTTTAAGTATTTTCATTTTCGTCCTCTTTCTGATTTTTGGAACGGACATCATGGCTCAGGAATATCCAAGAACTTATCAATCTCAATCTATCAATGAATTTGTGTTTGAACGGGTCCTGGGTGCAACGGTCAACGGCGCGTTTTGGAAGAATGCGTTTACTGGAAGCGGCAACCAGTTATCCATCGCTTTTGGAGACTTGGATTCCGACGGCGATTTGGATTTGGTTCAGGGCACACGGTATCGGCTGGAATGGCTCAGGAATATCGGAAATGCATCGAATCCGGAATGGGAAGCCTTGAATTTTGCGAATATTGTGTCTAATGAGAACAGGTTTTTTACACCCGATTTGGTGGATATTGATGGGGACGGCGACTTGGACCTGTTTTGCGGATCGCTGTCGGGTTCACTAATATACTGGGAAAACACCGGCGGTCCTGCCAATCCCGTCTGGGGAAATCGGGTCGATAATTACGGAGGCATCACAGCCGGGATGTATCCGCGCCCCGTTTTTTGTGATACCGACAACGACGGAGATAAAGATATTTTTATCGGTGACATCAATGGAATCGTTCAGTGTTTCATGAACACGGGCAATTTTCAGAATCCTGTTTTCGTTCAGCAAGCGGGTTCTAACGTCGACACAGGCGCTTCAGATGCTGTGTTTCCTGAATTTGTGGATATTGACGGGGATTCAGATTTTGATTTATTTATCGGGAAAAGATCGGGGACGGTTCTCCTTTACCGAAACATCGGGTCGGCAGTAACCGCAAACTGGAGCCTTGAATCGGATCAATATGAAAGTATCAACTTGGGATATAGTTTTTTACAGCCAAAGTTCTCAGATATCGACGGTGATTCTGATAAGGATTTTTTTATAACGGATTTATCGGGTCATTTTTATCTTTATGAAAATACGGGAACTGCGAATACACCGGCATGGAATCAGGTGACGGATGCTTTTACGAGAATCTTCGATTTTGGCCAATCTTCTGCCCCTGCTGTGGGGGATATTGACGGTGATGGGGATATGGATGTACTTGTCGGAGCTGAGTCTGTAACTATTCTGAAGAACATCGGTACAACTCAAATCCCGGCGTGGGATTGGCCTGGTGAAAAGGCAGTCACTATAGGTGGTTCATGGTTGATTCCCGAACTGGCGGATATTGATGGGGACGGAGATCTGGATTTATTTGTAGGAACCAACAATGGTGAACTTAACTATTATACAAATATGGGTACGCCGGCATCGCCTGATTGGAGTTATATCACCAATCATTATGAAGGAATTCAATATGGTGGAAACAGCCATGTCTCCGTCTCATTTGCAGATATAGACAATGACAATGATTTGGATATGTTTGTTCAGCATTACACGACAAACGATATTTTGGAATTCTATCAAAATACCGGCACAACGAATCTGGCACAGTGGACCCTGATGGATAACAATTATTTGGATCTTGGCAGTCGTGGAATCTCATTCGGAATGTGTGATTTTGGCGATTTGGACCAGGATGGTGATTTGGATTGTTTGCTTGGAAATAATAACGGTAAGTTTTACTATTTTGAAAACATCGGCAATAAAGATACTCCTGCTTGGAATTATGTGGGGCAAATAGCAGGAGGGATCGGCGTGGAAGGGGGTACGCATTATGCATTGCCTTGTTTTGTCGATCTGAATAATGACTTATATCTCGACATCATTTCCGGTTTGGACGGCGGAGGATTGAATTTCTGGTGGAACAACACGGGTGGAACGGGAACTCTTGAAGATGATGCGGTCACACCGGAACAGTTTGTTCTTTCACAAAATTATCCGAATCCTTTCAATCCTTTCACAAAAATTCAATATGAGATAACGAGAAAAGGGATTATCACTTTAGATGTATATGATATTATCGGAAGAAGAATCGTCACACTTGTGAATGAAGAAAAACTTCCGGGTGTATACGAAATCGTTTTTGATGGCAGTCGATTCCCGAGCGGTTTATATCATTATAAACTTAGGGCCAATGATACTGTATTGGACAGGAAGATGTTACTCATTAAATGAGGAAAAATATTTCTATTTAACTGAACTTTGGCAAATTTAGTCTTTTTATCAGAAATGATAGAAAAGTGGAAGAATTCGGTGACGATATATAAACTCTTCCGGAGATGTCATTCCCGCCATGCCTGCGGCAGGCAGGCAATTTTTAAGCGGGAATCCAGGCGGAGTGGAGGTTAAATAATCCATCATCCCTACCCTGGATGCCCGATGAGATCCCCGATCAAGTCGAGGACAAGCTTCGGGCATGACATCCTCCCATACACAGAATCTGGAAATTTGCCAAAGTTCAGTATTTAAAATAAGTATGGTTCTTTATGGATTATTGTGGGGTAGTGTAGATGTATAGAGATAGTATTCCACTGACAGTCACTTTCAATGAGGCAGTTTAAATCTTATCGGGCTTCATTCCCAGAGACTTACTTCGAGGTGATTCATTGAGAATTTATGGATTATTTCAATCCCTCAGAGATGAAGCCTCTGCAAGAAATAACTTTCAGCATTCTTCGTTTTTCAGTTCATCTTCCGAATGTTTTACCACATGTTTATCGATCCTGCCTTGCTTGTATTCTGTATGGCATGAAAAAAAATATTTTAAAATGGTTGAACTTTTAAAACATTTCTTCGTATACGATTCCAGGAAATGGTTTAAGTTTTAAAGGAATTCGATTGGGAGTGTTCGATGAAGTATTTGACACGTCAGGAAATGCTAATCCTGCTATCGGTTTTTCATCTGAAGGATAAGGCCTATTTGGTGACGATCCGAAAGTATATGATGGAAGTCACGGGGAAGAGTTGGTCGGTCGGGGCTGTGTACGTCCCGTTGAATCGGCTGGATAAATTGGGATATTTGGATGCCGTCATTGGCGAGCCGAATGCCAGACGCGGCAGGAATCAAATCAAGTACTACCGACTGACGAAGCTGAGCTTCGAAGCTCTCGAAGAGATGAAGAGAGTGAACGAGGCGCTGTGGAGCGGCTTTTCGGAACTCGCATACACTCTTTAAATCAGAATGAAGACAAACGAAATAAATCCGCCTCTGGTAGCGGCCTGGCTGTTCAGACGGTTTTTTCCGGATGATGACGGTCCTTATCTCATGGGCGACATGAAGGAAATCTATTTCGAAATCCTCGAAGAGAAAGGAAAGTTTGCCGCCTGGCGCTGGTATTGGCTGCAGATTTTTATCTCAGCTCCGCACTTTGTGTTCAACTCACTGTATTGGAGGTTTGCCATGGTATCCAATTATATTAAGATCGCTCTGAGGAATATTAAAAAGCATAAGGGTTATTCGTTCATCAACATTTCCGGATTGGCCATCGGTCTCACAGCCGTGATTTTCATCCTCCTGTATGTTCAGTCTGAGACCAGCTTCGATAAATATCATCGGAAAGCCGACCGGATTTATCGCGTGATGAGGAGTGAGTTGGAATCCTCCGAGCGGTCTGCTCTCATGCCGGCTCCTTTGGCGCCCGCGATGAAGGAAGCATTCCCCGAAGTCGAACAGGCGGCACGGTTTTCCATCTCGAGCAACGTCCATATTTCGGCCAACGATAAGAATTTTTTCGAGGAAGGCTTTGCATTCGCGGATCCAGCGGCGTTCGAGATGTTCTCCTTTACGCTGGTGAAGGGGGATCCCCAAACAGCCCTGGCCGATCCGTTTTCCATTCTTATTTCTGAATCGATGGCTTCCAAGTATTTTGGGAAGGAAGATCCCGTAGGCAGAACAATCTCATATCGAGGAACGCACGATTTTCATGTGACGGGCGTGCTGAAGGACCTTCCTGAAAATTCCTCCATGACAATGCATTTCGTTGTTCCTTTCACGACCTCTGAGAAAATAGACAGTTTTTATCGAATGGACAACTGGAAAGCATATTCCTATCACACGTATTTCCTGCTGAATGAAGAGACCGATTTACACACATTGGAAGCCAAATTTCCCAGTTTGATCGAAAAGAACATCGGAAAGGACACCGCGAGCGGGGTACGATTTTTTTTCCAGCCCCTGAGGAGCATCCATATGGATTCGAGTCGAACCGTTGTTTTTCTGTTTACATCCATCGCTGTACTCATTCTCATCATCGCGTGCGTCAACTACATCAACCTGTCCACGGCCCGATCCGCTCAGCGGATGAAGGAGATCGGGGTGCGGAAAGTGGTGGGCGCGAATCGGGGCCAGCTGGTCAGGCAGTTCCTTGGAGAATCGCTCCTCTTTACCCTGTTGGCATCCTCCATCGCTATCGCGGCTGTGTGGGTATTCCTGCCGTCCTTCAACGCGTTCGTGGGCCGGCATCTTCAATTCGATTTGCTCAAGAACCGGTCGTTTCTATTGTGGCTGATCGCTTTGATCGGGTTCGTGGGATGCGTTGCAGGTCTTTATCCCGCGCTGGTGGTATCATCGCGGAAACCCACAACAGTCATCAGAGGACAATTCGTCGGCGTGAAAGGTTCTGTATTGCGGAATGTCCTCGTCGTCTTCCAATTCGTGATTTCCATCCTTCTCATCGTTGCGACTTTGGTCATCCGGGGACAGCTCCGTTTTGTCCATACGAAAGACATGGGATTTCGGAAAGACAACATTTTGGTCGTCGATATTCGGGATCAGCGGCTTCGGCGCAACATGGAAGCCCTTCAAAATGAATTAAAGAGAAACACGAATATATTGTCTGTCTCTTCGTCGGTGTTTTTGCCCAATTCCACGAATGCGGCCACGATCTGCTCCTGGCCGGGCAAGCCGGAGGACCGCAAACAGTTCATCAGTTTGAATTTTGTGGATTACGATTTTGTCGATGTGTACGGAATTGAGATTGTCGAAGGAAGGAATTTTTCGAGGGATTTCCCGACGGATGCGGACGGCGCTTTTCTCCTGAACGAGACGGCGGTGAAGGCGATCGGCTGGGAGTCGGCGTTGGGAAAGGAATTAAAACATTTCATAGGAGGGCGAACCGGAAAGGTTGTGGGCGTGGTGAAGGATTTCCACATGAATTCCCTGCGCCAGGCTATCGAACCCCTTTGCATCGATTTAAATCCCCAATGGGATGCCAGAAGTCTTTCTGTTCTGATCAAAGGGGACCGGATTTCCGAAATGGTTTCCTTCGTTCAACAAACTTTGGCGAAGTTCGCCCCGGGCTATCCGTTCGTGTACCAGCATTTCATCGACATTTTTAACCGGGACTACGCATTCGAACAGAAGTTGGAAGCGATCATCCGGCTGTTCTCGTTTCTCGCTTTGGTCGTCGCCTGCCTGGGTCTATTCGGCCTGGCCTCGTTCACGGCCCAGCAGAAGACGAAGGAAATCGGCATACGGAAGGTGTTGGGCGCCCCTGCTTACAGGATCGTGCTGTTTTTATCCGGTCAATTCGCAAAGTGGGTTTTAATTGCGAATATCATTGCCTGGCCTATCGCTTATTTTGCCATGCGCCGCGCGCTCCAGTTTTACGTATATCGGATTCATCTCGGACCGGGCTTCTTCATTGCGGCCGGAGGAATCGCATTGCTCATCGCGCTGTTCACGGTGGGCTACCAAGCCGTGCGAGCAGCGACAGCGAACCCGGTGGATAGTTTGAGGTACGAGTAGTTCTTGATTGTCCGGAATTCCGCTATGCGGGAATCTCGGACCTACAACTTCAGCCGCAACGCATTTTCCGCCTTCTTGATTTCGAATCAGGAAGGCTTTTTCTTCCCTCGTGATTCCACCCCCCTCGTGATTTCACATTTAGGTTGCTTTTCATCTTCAGTTTTTATATTATAGCGGTAACCTATCGGGATTTGTGAAGCATTCAATTAGTTTGATTAATTCACAAACCACAGATGAACACAGAGTAAAACACAGAAATTAAAAAATATAGTTAAATTGGTTTATGATGGATTTTCAGATTATTCCTTTTAATTCACTTCCTTTTAATTTAATGTTTTCGCTTTATCTGTGTTATTCCGTGTTGATCTGTGGTGAATAATTCAGGTTAGTTAATCAAAATCATCAGACCAGTATACGGAGTTGAACTATGGATGTGTTTTCGACAAATTTCAGCCGGGTGGACTGGATCATCGTGATGATCTACATCTGCATTCCTGTGGTCATCGGTATTCTCGTCCGGAAGTATGTGCATCAGATCAGCGACTTTATCGTCGCGGGCCGCTCCCTGCGGCTGTTCATCGCCATCGCAACACTGACGGGGACGGAGCTGGGTTTGGTCACGGTCATGTACAATGCAGAGCTGGGTTTCAAGTACGGATTCTCCGCATATCACGTGGCTCTGATTGAGGCGCTCTGCATCCTGGCTATCGGCCTAACGGGGTTCATCGTCTACAAGCTGCGTGAACTGAGGATCATGACGATTCCCGAATTCTACGAAAAACGGTTCGGACGATCCGTGCGTATTGTGGGCGGAATCATACTGGCCGTGGGGGGCATCCTAAACATGGGATTGTTTCTACAAGCGAGCGCACGGTTCATGATGGGGATCACAGGATACAGCAGCTTGGCAGGACTGAAGATATTCATGTCCGTCATGCTCGTCATGGTGCTCATTTATACTGTGCTGGGCGGTATGGTTTCCGTCGTGCTGAACGATTTTGTCCAATTCGTTGTGTTGTCCATCGGAATGCTCATCGGGTCATTCTTCGTCATCAAGGAAATCGGCTGGAGCCATCTTTTCGAGATCCCTGCGACTGCGAATAAAGCGACCTGGTTCAATCCTATCGGAGAGGGATCGGATTTCGGCGTGATATACGTTCTCTTCATGGTGATACTCACTTTCTCAGCGGGGGCTTTATGGCAGTCGGGGACACAGCGCGCACTGGCTGCAAAGACACCCAAGATAGCGAAGCGCCTCGTCCTATGGGGCACGATTTCTTACATGGCCAGGCGCGGGATTCCGATGCTCTGGGGTGTGGGCGCGTTTATATTCGTTTCCCAGACGCCGAGACTGTTGGCAGCTTTCCAGGGAGCGGATGCGGTGAATTCTCAGTTCGGCATGCCGATTTTTCTGGCCAAAGTGATTCCGAGCGGGTTGATAGGTCTTCTCGCCGCGGGCATGTTGGCCGCTTTTATGTCGACACAGGACAGCTACCTTTTAAGCTG
>JBDRSZ010000254.1:0-3346 GCA_043824415.1 bacterium
GAACCAGGCAGATTTCCTCTTAAAGCACACATGGGTAATTTTATTGATTGTATAAGAACCAGGCAGCAACCGAATGCCGGTATAATCGAAGGGCACAAAAGCACTGTTTTAATTCACCTGGCCAACCTTTCCTTCCGTACAGGTAAAAATCAACTATTCTTTTCACCAGAATATGAAACCATTACAAACAACCAGAAGGCACAGGATTTAGCTATTGGCAGTTACAGAAAAGGTTATGAAATACCTGAAATAGTGTAGTCCTCCCTTAATGAACATATTAAATTACAAGGGTCAAGTCGAGTAACTGAAATATATTTCGTATGAAACTGAAGCGGTTAATAATTATTTCTATACCAGTTTTTTTGATAATAATCGGAGCCATAATAATTTATGCTTATTCCAAAACATGGGGGAAAAGGGATATTGAAATCAGGATTCACATAAATGAACAATTAGTTCTCGAATCTGCTTTCGGAGAATCCCCGACATTTGCAATCTGGCTTGAAGAACCAAGTACGCACAAAACAAAAACTGTATTTGTTACAAGACGGGCGGCAGAAAGAGATTGGGAAGGAAAAGCCGAAGTACCGGTTGCTTTACCCGCCTGGTTTCATATTAATAGATTGGAAGAGCTGCAAAATGTAAAGACAGTTAATATGGAATCAAAAGAAATTATAGTTACCGGAGCTACGCCCAAGCCCGGTTATTTTGTTAAAAGAGTTAGTGTTAAGCCTGAAAGCGATTGGATATTATGGATTGAAGTAAACCTGGCCGGCGATTTCAATGAAAATTATAAGGAGTTTAACGAAGAGCTCAGTATAGCTGATGAGTATATGACCGGACAGCCTGCAATAATTTATAAAACAGAATTTACCACAAATATCGGAACAATCATTATTCCTGAAATTTCAGGAATGACAATGCCAGATTCAACTTTAGAGAAAATCATCCGACCTCTGGAAGGAATAACCACAGCATCCGATATTTTTGATGAGATCAGTTTGCGTGTAGTTAAAACAAAGCCCAAAATTCTTAACTGGTAATTTTAGCAACGCTGGAAGATTGCGGCTTCATATCAGGAAGTAAACGGTAATCTACTGATAGGCATCTCCCGTTTCGAGGCCTTCTTGCGTCAGCCTATCTCCACCGCGCCGATAACACCGGTAGGGCAGTCACAAATTAATTGAGACTATCCACGACTGGGCGGAATCAGAATGGGTCTGGACCTCCGAGTCGCCCCCTCTTCGTGTCTTGACGCTGGCATAACGGCTTGCTACCCCAACTTTAACCCCATCCTGAACACAACTACTGTAATATCAGCCAGTTGGAGCTGAGCGGCCAAATTTATGGTCACTACATCTTTACATCTCAACCTTCGTACACTTTAGAGGAACACTGGTAATTTTTAGCGCACTATATACCTCCACCTGTTTCGGAGTCGGGATACTGCAGTAACGAAGGTGAACCATTTCACCATCCGCAGTGGGAAGATGAGTACTGAGAGCTATATGTGTCTGAAGCAGGGAACGAACAGTGTCCCACCGATGGTTGATGCCAGCCTTGCGCAGGTGTTGCTGGATATAGTTCAACAGGTGGTACGCAAGGATCGAGATAAAGAGATGTCCCTCTATACGATCTGGCTTGCTGTGATGGATGGGACGAAGCCCCAGTTCACCCTTTAAACAACGAAAGGCATCCTCTACCGATGTAAGCATGATATAGAGAGACCATATCTCGTCTTTTGAAAGATCCATCCTGTCTGTGCGTATGAAGTAACTGCCGTCATAGGGCTTGCCTAATTTCAATGGATCAAAGCTCCATGTTATTTTAACAGCCTTGCCTTTCCGTTCTTTTACATCAATGGAGAATCCCTTTGAGACTCTGCTGTAGCGTTGTCTCAACCGGCCTATACGTTCCAGAACCTTCGGATACGATTTCAGACGTCTATTCATCGTGAGTCCATCGCTGAGATAGGCAATCTCCTGTTCCATGGCATCTCGCGCCTTGTTTACAATAGCCTGTTCCTTCTTCATTTTGCCGTCACTGATACAATGGAGATATGTTTCATTTCCGATACGCATCTCCTTGGCCTTGATTCCCTCTTTTATCTCTTCAAATGAGCCGTCTTCTATATGTTCCGGTCTGCTGCGGGAAACAACGATATAGGAAAAACCATGTTCCCTCACCAGATTAAGGTTATCTTCCGAAGCAATCCCGGCATCCATTACGATCGTCGGTTTGGTGACAAGAAGGGGCGGTGTTTCACTTGATACCTGTGAATGGATATCGTTGATCATATCGACAAGGGTCAAGGGTTCACCCACGTTGCCGTCAAAGATACGGGAACACTTGATAAAACCCTGTTCGTCAAGCACGATGCCAAGGGTAACAAGCGGTCTGTCGCTTCGTTTCTGCTTTGATCTTCCCCTCTTTGCTTTTTTATATCCCGCCGCGTTTCCGCTGAAGTATGTATTAGTCAGATCATACAGTATGATGGTCTCACCAAGGGAAAATATCTCCCTGCTGCGCATACGGAGAAAACGTTCGATGGGTTCCTTGTGTTTGAATAACAGGTCTGAGTTACGATAGAGCATGTTGTGTCCGACATATGAGAAATCGGCTCCCAGCAGTTCATCCAGCGCGCTCTGTTCTTTTGCGTATCTCCGGAGTTCTCTTTCACTACCGGGATGTACCAGACGACCGACAATCTGGAGTGTGGCAAGATTCGATTCATCGTCGGTAAATCCCAGTTGCCGGAACAGATCGAAAAACCCCAGGGCCTTCATGGCTTCAAGACCGGTATGTTCGGGGCCAACGGACCTGCCTTCGGATGAAGAGACGGCATTTACATCTATTGTCCTGAAATCCTGTTCATCTTCAAGGATATTGCTCTCTTTTTTCTCGCTGCGTTGTTTTCTCAGGATTTGTTTTGTATAGTGTCTTGCAAGAGTTTCAATCCCGGCAGATATCGGCACCGTTGAACCTTCATAGCCACTCAGGAAATCTTCTATACGATTCGCCAGTTCTTTCCAGTTCTCTTTTGGAAGATCGAGTTGTCCAAGGTTGATAACGACTCTTTGGCGTGGACCTCTCGGAGTACGCACAGACTCTATTAATCTGTGTGATATGAACACCTTGGGTGAGTTTGGGTTTTTCTTCCGTATCTCTCGGATAAACATGAAGCCACTATACCACACAGATATTCTATGTCAAGCACTAATATTATACTATGGGGCACTACATTCGGTCCCCAGAAGCTGCATGCAATAATATCAACAGGTTACGCAGACGTAACTGCTAAAAATACCCTCATTTTGTTGCTTTTTATGAAAATGGGGTTAAAGTT
>JBDRSZ010000255.1:0-18544 GCA_043824415.1 bacterium
ATTGTACGATTATATGCCGGATGATGATTATTTAGTTGAGAAGACCAGTAAAAAATATTTTCGAAATCATACGATCGCCCAATCCTATCTTTCCATGCATAAGGATCGACTTGCCGATTTAAAGGTTCGATTCATCGAAGCTACGGGTTGTCAACCCTACAGTTTTTATGAGGTGCTTGAATGTGAAGGAGGAAAAGGATTTAGGTTGAGAGATATCTTTTTGGGAAATGAAATGTATGTATCTGAGAAGTTAGGATCGCAAGGAACTCAAAGAGGAGATATCTTGTTCGCTCGTGTGGTACGTATCGATCATATCTATATGCTCGTTGGATGCGGCGGTATCTACTTCCAGCCGGGGAATAAGATTCATATTATCGAATTACGAGTTGCAATGCGTTCTAAGTCGAATGTTCTCAATGTGGATGATCTCTTCGATTGGGAAGAAGAAATCAGGATGCTCTATTTCGATTTGTACACGGCGCTGATAACGCCTCCCAGATTGATCAACACGGATGGCGAACCGCTGTGTTTTCATGAATTGTATTTTGAGATTGAATCGACTCAGGAGGCTTTTGATAAGCTCAAGAGTTTAACCTTAATCGAGGATGAGAGGGAGCTTCTTCGAGATGCCGAGTTCGATAACGAAGGTCGTTTACAGCGTGTCGAATTGTCCTGGTTAAAAAGAGGGAACAGATCGATAAAAAGTTGGGACAATACGGTTCTCGGACATTTGCTCATCGAGGGAAAACAGATCAGGGTCACCGTGAATTCAAAAAAAAGAGCGGAGAGGATTAAGAAGAAGATCAATACGCTGTTGAAGGGTCATGTAAAGTATAGGACGACGAAAATTCAATCTATCGAATCAATGATGAACAAGGTAAGAAAAGAACCGGATAGTCGGAATGATGAAGAGAGAAAATATATTCAAATTCAGCCAGAATACAAGGAAGTTATCGATGCAGAACTCAAGAAGCACTGGGATCAGTGGATAACCGATAGACTGATCGCTTTGGGGAATAAAACTCCTGTAGAGGCGGTTAAAGATCCGGATGGACGAGAGATGGTCATTGCACTTCTTGATGATTTCGAGCGCCATGATGAAATACAGCCAATAGGTATGAGACAAAAGAAATTTATCGATCGCGCACGAGAACAACTTGGATTGTCTTAGAAGCCATTCATGAGCGCATGTTAATTTGGAGGCAGCGCGATTTTTAACGTCGATCAAAAGAATAAAAAAGAGAAGGCATTCTTGGTCGGGATTGTCCTTCCCGGAATGACGCGGAGTCAGGAGGAAGACAGTCTTGACGAGCTGTCCTTCTTGGCATCGACGGCCGGTGCGGAAGTCGTCGGACGGACAATACAAGAGCGTCGCATTGCCGATTCCGCGACACTCATCGGTACTGGAAAAGTTCATCAGGCGGCCAAGCAAGTCGCCGAATTGGGAGCGGAAGTCGTCCTCTTCGATACGGACTTGAGTCCGATTCAAGTGAAAAACTTAGAAAAAGGGATCAACCGGAGAGTCGTGGATCGAAGCGGACTGATCTTAGATATTTTTGCTCGAAGAGCTCGGACCAGAGAATCGCAGATTCAGGTTGAATTGGCACAGCTTCAGTATCTTTTCCCCAGACTCACGCGACGCTGGACGCATCTCGAACGTCAGGAGGCGGGGATTGGAACGCGGGGACCCGGAGAAACGCAGCTGGAGGTGGACCGTCGGTCGATACGCAAACGCATCGCCCATCTTCAGAAGGAGCTGAAGCACGTCGAGCTCCAGAGGAATGTACGCCGGAAGGGGCGGGAAGCGTACACGAAGATCGCTCTGGTGGGGTATACGAATGTGGGGAAGTCGAGTTTGTTGAACGCGCTCGCGGACGCCGATGTGTTCGTGGAAAATAGGTTGTTTGCGACGCTGGATGCGACAATTAGAGCGATGATCCTGAAAGATCATAGAAGGATTCTGCTCATCGATACGGTCGGATTCATTCGGAAGCTTCCCGCTCATCTTGTGGCTTCCTTCCGGAGCACCTTGGAAGAGACGATTGAAGCGGACCTGCTGCTTCATGTTGTGGATGTGAGTCATCCCAGGTACGAAGATCAAATCGGCTCCGTCCAGATGGTTCTCGAGGAACTCGAGATTGCGGATAAGCCGACGCTCATGGTCTTCAACAAGGTCGACCTTCTCGCAGATCGAAAAGATTTACCCGTCATCAAACAGCGTTTCCGATGGGCGGTTTTCACTTCTGCGGTTCGGGGGATGGGTTTGGCAGAGCTACGCCGGGAGATCGTGGGATTGCTGAATAAAAATGAGGAGGAGGGAGAGGTTCGAGTTCCGGCGAGCGAATCCAAAGCCATTGCAGTCGTTTACCGGATGGCTTCCGTGTTTGAGAAGACATACGAAGATGGGGATGCCGTGATCCGGTTTCGGGCGAAGTCGAAGGATATAGAACGAATTCATGCCGTAGTGGAGAAAATCTGTGGCCATGCGTGTACTGATCGTGGATGATGAACCACGCATCCGTTCTTCTGTCGAGGGATTGCTTCGGGAGGAGGGATACGTCGTCGAGAGTTGTGAGACGGGCGAGAAGTGTCTGGAGCTGGCTCAAAAGGAAACGTTTGATGTCGTCTTGCTGGACGTCGTCCTGCCGAGGATGGACGGCCTGGAGGTGCTCGAACGACTCAAAAAAGCGGCATCCGGGATGAAGGTTCTGATGATGTCGGGGCGCGCGGATCTTTCCACGGCCGTACGTGCGACGAAACTGGGCGCTCACGACTTTTTCGAGAAGCCGTTAAATCCGGATCGCGTGCTCTTGGCATTGAAGAATATTTCGGACCGAATGGTCCTTGAGCGCCGGGTAGTCTCACTGGAATCCTTGATGGATCAGGAAGACGAAATGGTGGGCGATTCGCTCCCGATGCGGCGACTCAGGGAAACTATTTTGAGGGCGGCTCCGTCGGAGGGACGCGTCCTCATCTATGGAGAGAACGGGACTGGGAAGGAGTTGGTGGCCAGAGCGATCCACCGCGGGAGCAGCCGGAAGGACCGTCCGTTTGTCAGTCTGAATTGCGCCGCCTTGCCGAAGGATTTGGTGGAGAGCGAGCTCTTCGGGTACGAGAAGGGAGCGTTCACGGGCGCCATCCGCCGGAAGCCCGGCCGGTTCGAAACGGCTGATGGCGGATCTCTCTTCCTGGATGAGATCGGCGATATGAGCCTGGACACCCAGGCGAAGTTGCTTCGCGTGCTCGAGGAGAACGAGGCTGTAAGGCTGGGCGGAGATACACCGTACCGGTTTGATGTTCGCATCCTGTCGGCCACGAATAAAAACCTTTCGGCGGAGATCGAAGCGGGCCGTTTTCGGGAAGACCTGTTCTATCGGTTGAATGTCGTACCCCTGACAGTGCCTCCACTGAGGGAACGGAAGGAGGACATCCCGCTCTTAGCCCGGTATTTTCTTCGGCGAATTTGCGAGCGTACGGGGAAAGGCATGAAAAAATGGGCAGAGGGAACGGTAGGGGTGCTTCAGGCCTACGCCTGGCCGGGAAACGTGCGTGAGTTGCGGAATTTTGTGGAACGGCTCGTCATCATGAGCGTGGGAGACACGATCGAGACCGAGGAAGTCGCGGAGTCTCTTCCGCATACGCAGCGTTTTCCCGAAGAGAGGATCCCAAGACCGGCGGAAGATCTTTCGCTGAAAGAGATGATCGAAGGATTTGAGAGAGAAGTCCTTGTTCGAGGATACAGCGATTCGGGCGGGAATGTGTCCAAGCTGGCACGGAAGCTGAAGATTGATCGGGCGAATCTCCACAGGAAACTCAAGTCGTATGGTATCAGATAGTGTATGTCGGATCGCCACACACGGTATGAACAGACTGTGTCAATTAACCACACGTCGCCTCTTTTTGCGCAAAAGATTAAAAAGTTGAATCTTCATTTTTGTCGATAAATCACGAAAAAACATATTCCGTTATTCGACCGAGCGCCGAAGGAGAAATTTGGCACGGGGGTTGCCTTTGCCATTGACAGGCACTTTCAGTTACGGAGGGTATCATGCAACGAGGCATCGTGAAACAGGTCTTCTTTCTTATTTTATTGGCGCTGGCAATCGTCTTGGTGATGGGAACCGTTTTTTTCACGAATGTGAAGGCTCAGGTGTTGAAGAAGGATCTCTTCTCGCGTTTTGATTGGGATTGGGATGACGATTGGGGTTATGGAAACCGCTTCACGGGGGATATACGGTACAACCGCGTCGAAGGGCTGTACTTGGGTTTTCGGGTGAGAAAGGAGTACTGGCAAAAGCGATATCCGACCCGCCCCTTCCTGTTCGGCCTGTGCGGATACAGCGTCAAAGCCAGAGAGCTTCAATACCAGATCGGCATTGAGAAAGGATTCTTTGAAGACAATCGACTGGCCTTAGGCGGCGAGTACCACAGACTAATCGATACACCCGACCGATGGATTATGCCAGAAACCGAGAATTCTTTGGCCGCTTTCTTCATCAAAGAAGACTTTCACGATTTCTTCTTGCGTGAAGGGGGGAGCGGCACTATTAGTCAGAACTTTGGTCGGGTGATTGAGATTTCCGCTGGATATCATTTTGACAAGCTGGATTCCCTTCAGAAGAATACGAACTGGTCCTTGTTCGGGGGGAAGAAGACTTTTCGTGAGAATCCGGCCATGGATGCGGGCGATATCCGGAGCATCTTGGGAAGGGTGGTCGTTGATTCGAGAAACAGCGTGAAGCGGACGACGAGGGGATGGTACACCCAGATCGAATGGGAGCATGCGGGAAACGGAATGGGCGGCGTTTTCGACTTCGACCGGCTGCTCGTGGATGTTCGGAGGTATCAGCCTATAGGCTTTGGTGAAGGAATCGATTTTCGATTCCGGGCGGGAACGTCGCACGGGTATCTGCCGTGGCAGAGGACGTTTCATTTGGGGGGAATGAGTACGTTGAGGGGATTTCCGTACAAGGCCTTTCCGGC
Source organism: bacterium (assembly GCA_043824415.1). GTDB lineage: Bacteria > Zhuqueibacterota > QNDG01 > QNDG01 > DSAB01 > JBDRSZ01. The sequence continues at coordinate 4,984 of JBDRSZ010000255.1, forward strand.
GGGTCCGATGAACCCGGGAGGGAATCGCATGTTATTGGCCCAGATCGAGTATCGTATGGGAGAGTCCAATTTCCCCGATGAGATAGGATTGGGAATTTTCGACCTGTTCAATTTCATCATTTTTGCGGATGCAGGGTGGGCATTCGATGCAGGTCCCGACACCGAATTGTTTGATGGATTCGAACAGGTTGCATGGTCGAAATTGAAGAGTGACGTCGGGGTTGCGCTCGCGAATCGAAGCGGCAGCGTTCGCATCGAAGTCGCGCGTCGGACCGATACGAGTAAGAAACCCTTTACAGTGGCCTTCAGGATAAACCGTGCTTTTTAAAAGGTGCGATTTATTTGGATGAAACGGGATCCGTAACCTTTCTCAAGCTGGTTTCGTAAATAGTATAGCCGGTTTGCACGAAACATAATGGCTTCAAAGATGTCTTATATCATGGTAGCATAGAGACCGGATTGTGACGGAACCGATCTTCTTTGTTATTTTTATTTTACGTAGCAGGCTTGTGTACTTATCGTATTGAAGAAAGGTGTTTCGCATGAATCGTTTGTCGTGCTGTCGTTTTTTTCCTGCAGCTTGCGCGGCCCTCTTGTTTTTTGGGGGATTCGCAATGAAGACTAATGATGGGTTGAAGGAGGCCATTCAGCTGTTCGGAGAAGGCAAATTCTCCGAGGCGAAGGCTCTGTTTTCGTCGTACTTCGACCGGAATCAGAAGAGCGCTGAGGCCGCTCTGTACATGGGCCGCATCTGCATCGTCGAAGACGCGCTGGACGATGGCATCGACTGGCTGGAGAAAGCCGTGACGCTCGACGACAACAGTTCTACGAATCACTACTGGCTGGGCATCGCGTACGGTCGGAAGGCACAGAAAGCCGGAGTGCTCAAGAAGCCAGGTCTAGCAAAGAACATGAAAAAAGAAGTGCTCAGGGCTATCGAACTCGACCCGAATAACTTGGATGCGCGGCTTGCTTTGCTGCAGTATTATCTGTACGCGCCGGGCATCATGGGAGGGAGTAAAGAAAAAGCGCTGGAGCAGGCGGAAGAGATCAAGACTCGGAATTCGGCTCGTGGATACAGCGCTTTCGGATTGATCCATGAGCACGCGAAAGCATACGACTTGGCCGAAAAAGCGTACCTGGCGGCTGTTTCAGAGGAACCGGAGAAAGTCGAGCATACGTATCAGTTAGGCTATTTTTACCAGAGAATTGAACGTCTTGACAAAGCTTTACAAACATACCAGAGCGTACTGGAGAAGTATCCGAAGGAGTCGAAGGCATACTATCAGTTGGGGTATGTATATAGAGAGTTGGGGCAGTATGACGATGCGATAAAAACCTATGAAAGCCTGCTGACGCAGAATCCGGAGGAGACAAACGCCTATTATTATATGGGCACTGCGGGCACTTTGTTGGGAACGCATCTCGACAGGGCGGAGGAATATCTCTTAAAATATTTGCAATTACTCACGCCCGAGAAGAATTCCAGCAAAGCATGGGGCCATTACCGGCTGGGCATAGTGTACGAGAAGCAAGGTAAAAAGGACCTGGCCAAGCGTGAGTACCAGGTGGCCTTGAGCTTCGACTCCAAGCATGAAGAGGCGATGAAGGCGTTGAAGAATCTGGAATGAACGGGATGAAATGGATTGTTGTGTTGTCGGGTTGAAGCGGGAGCCTATTGTGTTTTGAGGAGGATTGTATGAAGAAGCCGATTGTCGTTATTGTTTGTTTGACCGTCGTTTTACCGTTTTCCCTCGTCTTTGGGCAGAGGGGTCACTACGAAACCGTAGAGAAGGAATTCAAAGCCTCTACGGATCGGCCTTTAGAAGTCCTGCTGAAAGTCGATGTAGGAGAAGTTCTGGTTGAAAAGGGGACGGATGAACGTACGGGCACGGTGACGATTCGATACAAGACACAAAAATTCCGACAGCAAATCGATTTCGATGAGAACAGGAATCGGCTCAAGATCTACTTCGATATGAAAGGGTTGAAAAATGTGAATACAGATGAGGACCCCGCAGAGGTGAGCCTCAAACTTCCCTACGGCGTGGACATCCTGTTCGATTCGAAGATCAAAGCGGGCGAGGTGAGGATGGAGATGGGCGGACTCCGCCTGCGGGAGTTTTCGCTGACCACATGGGCCGGAGACGTGGAAGTCCGATTTGACGAACCCAATCCCATCGTGATGGATTTCTTCGATGTGGACGCGAAGGTCGGCGAGTTGAGGCTCGTGGAGATCGGGAATGCGCGTTTCGAGAAGGCGGATATCAACGGAGGCATCGGCGAGATCGATATTGATTTTACAGGAAAGTTCGTCTCCGGGAGTAAAGCCAAGGTGGATTTGGACATCGGCGAGGCGAAGATCCTTCTTCCGAGGGATGCAGGAATCCAGATGAGTATCGGAGGCGGATTCAGTTTCCTCTCCCAGAAAAACGTAGACGGTTCCTTGTACAAAAGAGGAAGATCGTATTATTCGGAGGATTTCGAGGATAGCAGATCCAAGTTTTATCTACGGATCACGCCGGGGTTGGGAGAGTTGAACGTGGATCGAGAATAACAGACGGAAGGAGTAGAACGATGGAACGCTTAAGATTGCGGGTGTGGATACTTTGCGTTGCAGTCCTGTGGATCGCAGCGGCTGCCTTTTCGGAAGAAGTGAGAAAGGTTGAGGAGAAGACATTCAGTCTGTCTCAGGGGGGGAGCGTTTCTCTTTCGGCGGATGAAGGGAGTATCGTCGTGAAGGCGTGGGATAGGGAGGAAGTCCATCTGAAGATGACGAAGAGGGCCTGGGGAAGGAGTCGGAGGGAGGCAGAGCGTCTGTTAGACGAAATCGAAGTTCAGATTCAGGAAAGCAGGGACAGGCTGGTCATCCGGGAGGTGGACCGATGGCGGAAAAATCATTTCAATTTCTTCGATCTTTTCGACGGTGAATTCTGGACCGAGAAGAGATGGAGGAGCGGCGTTGTGGATTTCGAGTTGACGGTACCGAGGCAGGTTCATCTGAGGCTCCAGAGCGATGAAGGGGATGTGGAAGTCTCCGGAACGGAGGGTTCGCTGACAATCGATGCGGATGAGGGAAATGTGACCGTGGATGACATCGTGTCCGATCAGATCCAATTGACTGTGGATGAAGGAGATGTGAGGGTATCCGGATTGGATGACGCGGGAAAGGGGCTGTGCAAGATCGATGCGGACGAAGGATCGATTTTTATGGAGGACTGCAGAATTGAGGAGATCGATCTCAGCGCGGACGAGGGAGAAATCATCCTCCGGGACGTGAAGGCGACCCGCATCGGGCTTTCGGCGGATGAAGGAAATATCGAAGCCGATATTTTGACGGTCGAAGGCGGCAATTATCGGATGGAAGCTGAGGAGGGGGATATTGAGGTATCCATCCCCGCCGAAGCGAACCTGCGTGTGAAACTTCAGACCGATGAGGGAAGGATCGATTCGGATTTTGATCTTTCGACCCGAAGGACGGACGACGGAGAAGTGAAAGAAGGCGTCATCGGACGGCAGGACGGATTGCTCAGGGCATTCACGGAAGAAGGGGATATTCTTCTCATCAAACGTCGATAGAATGGAGTTGTCCGCCATGAAATTTTTAAGATGGTTTTCATTTTTACTAGTTGTTTCCGCACTCGCGGCTGAGGACGTCACTATCGTGGAATTGAGGGATTTCAGAAGGCGCGAGATATCCCGGCAGGGATTGACGGTTGCGAGAGACATCCGTGTGAAAATAGAAGCATGGGGAATGAGTGATCCGCGGGATGACGGCATGCTGGCCTACGGGTGGATATTGGACGGTGAGACGCGCCGCGTTGTGTGGGAGATGACCGTAGACAATTCTTCGGAAGAAAGAGGCGGTCGGCTGCGGAAAACGGAAGGTAGCATTCGGTTGTCTCCCGGGAAGTACGAAGTTTACTTCGCCGTGTCGCCGAGGGGATTGGGAGATCGCGGGTACGAAGGGCTTGGCGATTTTTTGGGTGACTTGTTCAGCGGTTTCCGGGCGAGGGCTTGGCGCCGTGATGCGAGATCGTGGGGGATCACAATTTTATCGGATAAAAAAGATCGGGATGCACTTGAATTGCTAGAGACACGGGATGATGAGGGTGCGATTGTTCGGCTCGCGCCGCTGGGAGATGATGCGTTCGAGAAGGAGGGTTTCTCCCTGAACCGGGATGTTAGGCTGCGCGTTTATGCGATGGGTGAGGGTGACAACGGGGAGATGGTCGATTACGGGTGGATCGTCAATGCGAAGACGAGGGAAAAAGTCTGGGAGATGGATTACCGGAGCACGCGTTGGGCCGGCGGCGCGGAGAAGAATCGAGTCGTGGACGAAGAAGTCGTCCTGCCCGCGGGGGATTATATTGTCACCTTTGTTACGGACGGATCGCACTCCTATGATGATTGGAACCAGCTCCCGCCGTACGATCCCTCATTCTGGGGAATCACTGTGTGGGATGCGGATGGGAGATCCGGAGAAGCTCTCAAAGTCACATCTTACAACCCTGAGGATGACCGAAGGATGATCGTCGACATCACACGGGTGGGCGATGACCGTTTTGAGAGCAAAGGATTCATGCTGACGAAATCCACGCGGGTCATCGTACGGTGTTTGGGCGAGTACGGATCGGGCAGCCGATTTGTGGATTTTGGGTGGATCATCGATGCGAAGACACGGGAAATGGTCTGGGAGATGACGCGGAGAAACACGAAGCACGCCGGTGGGGCGGGCAAGAATCGGATGTTCGAGGACGTTCTTTCTTTAGAGCAGGGAAGCTACGAAGTCTACTATTTGACGGACGATTCCCATTCCTACCGCCGGTGGAATGCCGGCCCTCCGTACGATCCCGAATCGTGGGGCATTGCAGTGTGGGTCGAAGGCGACGATGATGTGGAATCCGTCAGATCGTACGATGAAGAGGGCGATCCCGACGTCTTGGTCCGGATGATCCGGATGGGGGATGATGAGAGGCGCCGCGAAAAGTTTCGACTGGATGTGACAGCGGATGTGCGGGTATACGCCATCGGGGAGGGAGACGATGACGAAATGTCCGATTTCGGCTGGATCGAGAATGAGCGTGGACGGCGCGTCTGGCGGATGGAACACAGGGATACCGAACATGCCGGAGGCGCGCGCAAGAACCGGACGGTGAATGAAGTCATCCGTCTCGAAGCGGGGGTGTACACAGTCACTTATCGAACGGACGGCTCGCACTCATTCGAGGACTGGAACGACGATCCGCCGCGCGATCCCGTGCACTGGGGAATCATGGTGAGACGGGAGCGATGAGGAATTCGTTCAACTGGAGGAATGTCGGATGAAACAGAAACGATTCACGATTTGGGTGGTCATATTGGTTTTTGGGAGTGTCGGTTTGCTGATGGCCAGCACGGTGAAGAAGGAATTCAAAAAACGTTTCGATTTTGCTCCCGGGGGTGAAGTGTCCGTCAAAAACGTGAACGGAAACATCTGTCTGGAACCGTGGGATGAGGAATCAGTCGAAGTATATGCGGAGATCGAGGTGAAAGCGGGGAGCCGGAGGGAAGCGGAAGCGTTCATGGAGAAGGTGGAGATCGTCATCGATCACGGGCGCGGCAGGCTTTCTGTGGAGACGGATTATCCGAAGTCCCGCGGAGGAGACAGCATCTGGGATGCGATATTCAGAGGAGGAAGAAAACCTCAGGTGAAGGTCGATTTTTGGATCAAGATGCCGTCGAGGACAAACTTGATCGTCAAGTCGGTGAACGGACGCGTTGAGGCGAGGGACGTGGAAGGGAAGGCCGAGCTCTCGACGACGAACGGACAGATCCAGGCTGAGGGGATGCGCGGCTCGGTCGATGCGCACACGACAAACGGGGGGATCCGCGTGGAGCTCACCGAATTCGACTCCAGGGGACAGATGTCCTTTAAAACGACGAACGGCAGTATCACGGTTACTCTTCCCGAGGATGTGAAAGCGGACATAGAAGTTTCGACTGTGAACGGGGGAGTCTCGACGGATTTTCCTGTGGAGGTCAGAGGCAAGTTTATCGGTAAAAGAATCAGAGGCACGATCAACGGTGGAGGCGGATTGATCGACCTCCACACCGTGAACGGGAGCATACGGATTTACGAGAGGTGACCGATGGAACAGAAGAAGAATAGTATGATCTGGGGGATTTTTCTAATCGTCGTGGGCATCGTGTTCCTCATTGGGAACGTGAGCCGTGTCGGTATGGAGACACTGTGGCCGGTGTTTCCGATGGCCGTGGGTCTGGCATTCTGGGTGGGTTTTGTTCATGATCGGAAGAATTACGGGCTGTTGATGCCCGGTTCGATTTTGGTGATTGTGAGCCTTTTGTTTCTATACTGCAGTATTTTTGGATGGTGGCGGATGGAGACGCTTTGGCCGGTCTTCATCTTAGCGCCGGCCGTGGGATTCATCGCCATGTACTTCGCTGGGGCGAAGGATCAGGGCCTCCTCGTTCCGGCTGGGATTCTTTCCGCTGTCGGCATCATTTTTCTATTCGTCAGATCCGGGCTGGGCGATTACTGGCCCATCTTTCTCATCATCGGTGGGCTCCTGCTGATGGCGTTCGGGGCGACGCGGAAGAAGGGTCCATCCGAAGAGAAGAAGGCTTAGAGTAAAACTCTTGTTACGTTTTTCATTGAAACAGGATGATGACACCGGAAATTTTCTTCCGGTGTTTTTTATTACACTTGTTTCGCAGGGGCAGGAGCCTCTGCGGGAATTGTAAAAGGACATTTAGGGTTTTTTTTATAATTAGAGGAGGCGATCTTTTTTCAGATCGTCTTTTAATTGGCCGAGGCATACTCTTTTTTCATCCCGCCTTTCAGCCATCACTGCGAGATCATGTAAATCCTCAATTAAATCTTCGTATTGATCTATTTTCAAGACGACACACTCTTTCTTGCCTTCCTCATCGACCAGATACTGAGGTGTTGGTTCTTTTACTTTCAATATTTCAAACCTCCTATAAAGCGTATTTCTCAGATAAATGCTGTTATGAATCTATCATATTTCAGAAAGAATGTCAAGAACAATATAATTCAGAAGTTTTGTATTATGAATTTGTTTTTCTATTTACATTTATTCCGCAGAGGCAAGAGCCTCTGCGGGAATTGAAGAGTCCATCCGAAGAGAAGAAGGCTGAGTGATCTTATTCTTGCATTGATAATATCTATTGAATTTGGTATTATCTATTTTGTCCAATTCACACTGAGGCTGTAGACTGAAAAGTCACCGATATAAAAAGATGTCCGGCTATAAGTTGGCTGCCTTAGAGTCGTTATGTCGAATCTTATGTTCAGTTTCAATCTTCCATTCGTGATCTTATGCAGCGGGATTTGAATTCCGAGACCGTAGGTGATATCATCCAGAATTTTTTTATTTATGGAATAGCCGTAATCGTCGAGCGTTTCTCTGTAATACCCCAGCCTGAAAGCAAACAAATCGAAGAAGGAAATATCCAGCCCGCATTTCAATCCGTTACGATACTTTGAATTGAAAAGATTCTGATATTCCGCGATGAACAGAATGTCCATCGTATTTACATTTTTCATTAGGTTTTCGTTGTGATACGTCATTCGGTAGGATGCTCCTGCTCTGAATATGACGGGCAGAGCGTTCTTTTGTTCTTCGGTGATATAACTTATTTTTGCATGATTCAAATTAAAACAGCTGGCGCCTAAAGCAAAGATGTGCTCCGTTCTTCGATGATTGGGTAATTTAAAAATCCGCAGGATACCAATATCCAATGGATAGCTTTTTGCATCGAATGAAAACTGTGGTCCAGCATATTTACTGCGCACAAAATTTATATTTATGCCGACTGAAAAGTCCTTCATGGGTCGAAAGGAATAATTCAATATTAAGAAGGATGTAAAATGATCATTCACATTCGGAATTTGCTGTGATGTTTCGTAATTCATCCGATACCATCCGATACCGAAGGTACCAACCCTTCTTAGATTAACACTTGCGCCTGCAAAGTAATAATCGGCATTTTCGAGTAAATAATAGGGGCTTGCATACGATCCAGCCAGGGATATGCCTTCGACGACAGACGTGCCTGCAGGATTGAAAAAAATGGTATACACTTCTTCTCCGCCGGCAACACCGCATCTTCCCATGGCTTCAGATTTTGCACTCGGCAGCCTGCCGAAATAGATTTCTTGAAGCGTTCCATTGTAGACGCTGGTGTTCTGAGCGAACAGGATGAAAGGGGTCCATAGCAAAAGGAGCAAGGAAGAAATCGAATGATGGTTTCTTTTATGCATCTGTGATCCCCTTTTCAATTCTAAATCTGTTTTATGGATTTGTTTTGTCATTTACGCTTATTCCGCAGAGGCAGGAGCCTCTGCGGGGGTTGAAGGCATTTTGGTCTCCTTCTTGTTATTGATTAATAAAATTTAGTATTTTTTTCATCGGCACGCTTCGCTTAACAATCGGCTTGACGAATTTAGCTCGAGCTCGAGTTAGTTAAGGTTGCCGTTCTCGGCGGCTTTCTTCAATTTATCGTTTGCGAAAATGGCAACTTCCACGCGACGGTTTTGCTGACGACCATAGTCCGAATCGTTTGAAGCGATAGGATTCAACTCGCCGAGTCCTACCGTGGAAATTCTTGAGCCGTCAACACCCAGACCCTTTTGATAGTCGGCAACAGCCTGAGCACGACGTTCTGACAACTTTTGGTTGTATTCGTCACTGCCTGTGTTGTCGGTGTCTCCTTCGATGAGAATGTTCGTGTCTGGATATTTATTGAGGATCTTTGCCAAACTCTCAATGTTCGTCTTTGCCACAGGCTGTAACTCAGATGAATCTATTTTGAAGAGAATTCCTGAGTCAAACGTGATCTTGATTCCCTCGCCGATTCTTTCGATTCTTGCATTCTCGAGGTCTTGTCTCATCTCTTCTGCCTGCCTGTCCATATGACGACCGATGAGTGCCCCGGTCGTTCCGCCGACTGCAGCTCCGATGATGGCGCCAAGGGCAGTGTTCCCAAGTTGATGTCCGATAACACCGCCAGCCACTCCTCCGGCTCCCGCGCCAATCGCTCCGCCTTTCAGCGCGTTACTGGCTCCACACCCCATCAGGAGGGCGATCGAAACACAGAGTATCACTGCGATGACAATATTCATTTTTGCTTTCATAGGTCACCTCTTTTTAAATTGTGAATGAAACATTGATTAGGGTGAGAGGCAAGCCCTCGGCGGCCCGATCCATTGACCGAAGGCCCCCTCTCCCCACCCCCGCCCGAACGACAGTTTGGGCGGGGGTGATCACCCTGGTGATGTTTTGTTTGACAGCCGGCATTCTGCTTCATTGGCCTTCCGATTCTCCGTCATTCAGCCTATTGCTGAACATAAAACTCAATGCGCCGATTCTCCGTCCGGCCTTCTGCCGTGTTATTGTCGGCAATGGGTTCCTGTTCACCTTTACCGACGGTTTTCAAGCGATCCGATCTGACGCCTCTTTGCACCAGCCAATTTCTCACTGCTTGCGCCCGGCGCAACGAGAGTGCCTGATTATATTCATCGCTGCCCACACTATCCGTATGGCCGGAAATTTCCACCTGCACATCGGGATTGGCAACGAGAGCGTTATAGGCTACCTCCAAAATATCCTGAGAGTATCCTGTCAGAGTGGCCTTGTTGGTTTCGAAATTGACTCCTCGAAGGATTACTTTTTTCCCTTTTTCGAGAATAATCGTGGTCGTTGGCTTCGCAATGTCGTCCTTCGAATCCAACGGGTTCGTTCCGATCTTCACTTCAGCGCCGTCGGCCACGCCGCCGCCATCTGTATCGCTTGTCACAGGATCGGTCTTATGTTTGTTCACTTCGTCGCCATCGCTTAAACCATCACCATCCGTATCTGCTTTCGCCGGATCGGTTTTGTATTTATTCACTTCAGCGCCATCGCTTAAGCCATCGCCATCGGAGTCCGTCTTCAATGGATCAGATTTATATTTCACTTCATCACCATCGTTCAAGCCGTCGGCATCGCTATCCGCCTTGAGCGGATTGGTTTTGTACTGATTCACTTCAGCGCTATCGTTCAAGCCGTCGCCGTCGGTATCCGCCTTGAGCGGATTGGTTTTATACTGATTCACTTCAGCGCTATCGTTCAATCCGTCGCCATCGGTATCCGCCTTGAGTGGATCGGTTATGTACTGATTCACTTCAGCGCCATCGTCCAAGCCGTCGCCATCGGTATCCGCCTTGAGTGGATCGGTTTTGTACTGATTCACTTCAACGCCATCGTCCAAGCCGTCGTGATCGGTATTCGCCTTGCGTGGATCGGTTTTGTATTGATTCACTTCAGCGCCATCGTTCAAGCCGTCGCGATCGGTGTCAGCCTTCTTGGGATCAGTGCCTAATTCTTTTTCGATCTTATTGCTCAATCCATCTTTGTCCGGGTCGGCATTCGCGCTTGATCCGGCGGTAAACATAAGTCCGATAAGAAAACCAAAGTATCCATCCTGTTTCTTATTGGTAAGACTGTTGAGATCGGAACCCGAGCGTTGGCGTTCGTCGAGTTTGTCCGATAAGGATAATTGATACCCACCACTCACTTCCAATATCATTTGACTGCCGAGGTAGGTCTGAAAACCGATTCCCATTGGGACCATTGGCAAGAAATCCGAGCCGCTTCTATCGACGGCTTTAGATACGCCAAAACCACAATACAAAAAGGGATTCACTTTCTCCAAAGAAAATGGAATGAAGAGAAATCTGTTATTGGCCATAACGGTTTCTGCGGTATACACGTCAGGAGCGTTGAGTCTGGTGTATCCCACGCCAAGTTGACCCAGCAAAACAGGAGAAATGAGTTTATATTGCAGAAATCCACGATACTGAAGCACCCATTTATCAGCACTGCTATTATCTCCGTAGGCGCCGCCTGCGGCAATACCGATACCCACAGTAGGATTGTCGAATTGTGCATTGGCATGGTTATATGCGACAAGCGATACAACCAACATTAAAAATAATATTGCACGTTTCATGTTAAAACTCCTTTTTTTGGTTAATAAACCTCTTTTGGGTTAATCAATCTCTCTTCCCGTGTTTTGAAAATTCTAAACTGCGGTCAATGAGGTGAACATCCCCGATTATGTTTTGTTTGATAACCGGTATTCTGCATTTTGAAAAACCTCCTTTCCTTCTAAATGAGCCGGATGTTGTCCGTGCTAAATCGTCACAGGGGCTTTCGTCCGCGAATGATTCTAACCAAGACGACCACCACGGCGATAACCAGCAGAACATGAATGAAACCGCCCATGGTGTAGGAAGAGACTATCCCCAGGAGCCACAAGACGATCAGAACCACAGCGATAGTCCATATCATGTCAATTCTCCTTTCCTTTTTTGGTTTGGTGTTCAATTTTCACAGTTGTTCCGCATAACACTTAGGTATGAGCCGCGGTTCGCCCCCTTTTTTCAAGAAACACATTTAATAGCCGGCGCTGTCATATTTTTCCGCGCTACAGTGTATTGTTTGAATTGCCAGCCCAAACAACCGGCAGATCAGCGATGCTTGACTAGCCGGATTACGTACAACAGGATTAGCGCGCCGATAATCGCCGCAATCAGCAAACCAAGTATGCCTGCGCTAGAGATGTGGAGTTGACCGAACAACCAGACTCCGATGAATGCACCTATCACCCCGACGATCAAATCTCCCACCAGGCCAAACCCTTTGCCCTTCATGATTCGTCCGGCCAAAAATCCCGCTAAAACTCCAACTGCCAGAAAAATCAGTAAGTGTTCCGTACTCATTGTGCGTCCTCCTTTTTTAATATCCCTGTTTCCATTTGGCAATCAGCCACTCAGAATCAAAGCGATTCTCTCAAATTCTATCAACGAACCGCTTTTTAGAAAACTCACGGTTCCTCCCATTTTCAGTACTTTTTCGATGATGATATCCACCACGTCATCGATCACTTCCAATAGATTGACATGCTTTGAGATTATCAGCGATTGATCCGTTTTATGAATGCTGCCTTTCACATGATAATCTTCTTCGACGAACAAAGTGGAGCCTGTCTCTGTTTCCGCTAACTGCCCCACAGTGTCAATTCCGAAGACGATTTTCTTCACCTTGGCCGCCGTTGCCAGATCACGTAGGGCATTTTTATTTACGGCCCCTATGGCTTCCTTGACGATGGGCCATACAATCATGCCCAAATCGTGTGAAGAAGTGGAGGTGTAGTCCCCTTCTACCATGCCGATTAATACGTCCTGATGAGTCGTCAAGGCTTCATAAATGGCCAGGTTTCTCTTTTCGCCGACCACCACCAATCGGAGTGGATCTTGTTCGTAATAATGGGCAAAACGCTGTTTCGTCTGGTCGAAAAATTCTCTCAATCGGGTGTCTTTGGATGCCGGATTGCCGGCATCAATTGAAAATTCAAACGGAAAATTCGTGTTTTGAATGTCGATGAGTTTGTCTCGAAATGCCTCGTAAAGCCTGTTCGTTTGTTCGCTCAACGACAGGACATAATAATGGATGCTCCGTTGCATTGTTTGGCCTCCTATTTTTTCTGACTTCAAATTTTGAATGTCTATCCCGATCTATTCATAAATGTGCGCTCCTCGCAGGGATTCGGGATAACCGTGAAAAATTCATTCGAATAGTCAGTTTGTGATAGAAAAAACATTTTTAATGGTTTGAAGACCTTTGTGTTTTGGTTAATAAATTTTTCAGGCTATTACAGCACAATCTGTTTCTCGGTATGATTTCGAAAACAAATTGATCAAATTCAACCATAAAGTCAATCGCCCAAAAGGATGAAAAAGGAATTAGTTCATTGGGACTATAAAGAACTAATTCCGTGTGAAAAAAATTTGACTTGAAAAATTTTTAGGATTGAACTGGTTGTTCGTGATGCAGGAGAACCAGATTAGGAGATTGTGAGGTTATGCTTCTTTAGGAGTGAATGATTATCAGGTTGTGAACCCGATCATTCGGATTTTTCCTTGCGGACGAAGGCCGCTATCTGCAGACGGGTGCTGAGTGCCAGCTTTTCCAGGATATTGTGCACATGGCTCTTGACGGTATAGGTGGCGATGTGGAGTGATTCAGCGATTTCTTTGTTGCTCAGGCCTTCGGCAATCAGGTCGACGACTTCACGTTCTCGAGGCGTAAACTGGATTGAGTCGGCGGGTATGTCTTTGCCGCTGTCGAAGGCGAGCTCTATAATCTGTGTGAAGAGGGATTTTGTCAAAATCGGCGGCAGCACTTTTGCTCCCGTTGCGACGGTCTTGATCGTTTTTATCCAATCCTCCAATGGGGCGTTTTTAAGAATGAATCCAGATCCCCCGGATTTCACAAACTCGACAATGTCGACGTGATCGGGGAGGATGTCCATTGCGATGATCTTTGCCGTGGGCAATTCTTCCTTAAGCAGGGCCATCAGCTTCAAGCTGTTTACTTTTTCCAGCCCCAGATCCAAAAGGACAACATCGGGGGGGGGGGGGAGCCCCATGCGCTTTAGCTGACGTACCGCATCACCAACTTCAGATCGCGCGCCGACTTCGAAATCACCATGA
>JBDRSZ010000256.1:0-2247 GCA_043824415.1 bacterium
TTGCATACAACTCCTCAAACCCGCCTCTCAATCGGAGTTCATCGATATACTGATAAGCCCAGTGCCAGGATGGAAGTGTTTCATTCATTTGCGAATATAGAAGAACAGGAATTGTAATCATCATCAAAATGATATATTTTCTCATTGATTAAATCTCCCAATTATTCAATCCGAAATTCGCAATTCGACATCCGAAATTTCTTTTTCGCCATCCGACATCCGAAATTCATACGCTTACAGAATGACTATCATCCCCCAGCTTTATTCATCTTCTCAGCATCATTTAAAAACATCTGTACCGTTTCTTTACTATATGGATGTACAATCATCCCTTCCAAGAGTTTTGGCATCACTGTCACGATGTGCGCACCAGCATGCAGCCATTCTACGATGTTCAAAACCTCCCGCGTCGATCCCAGGATTATCTTGGACGAAAGCCCGTTATCATCCAGAAGTTTTCGAAGGATCTTGATCTCCCCCACCGCGTTGTACCCCATATTGTTCACCCTTCCGCCAAACAGTGAAACGTACGAAGCGCCGGCCAATGCCGCCAGATAGCATTGTTGTGCACTCATCATAGCCGTCACGTTGATTCTTACATCATGTTTCATTTCAAGCTCATGGACGACTTCCAGATTTTCCAGCTCGCCCTCCGGCCCGTGAATCGGAATCTTAACCACCATATTCTCCGCCCATGCAGCAATCTCTTTGGCCTGTTCAATCATACCTTTTCTGTCGTTGGTCGTCACTTCCGTGGAAATGGGATAAGGATGGATCATCTTCGCAATTTGAATCGTACACTCTTTAACCGCTTCAAATCCTCCCGTTACGCCATCCTTGAGCAAAATCGTCGGATTGGTCGTCACCCCGCGTATGACTCCCATACGGTGAAACCGACGGATATCTTCAATCTTCCCTGTATCTAAAAAAATAGACATACTGCACATCCTTTCTTTTACTTGACAGACTCCCACTTCATTTCATTCTTTTGTATACGCGGATGGGCAACGATACAATGCCAGATCACCCCTTGGAACGCCTCTGTATGGGGCGTTATGGTGGAAGGATTCAAAGGAGGGATAACAACACACGCATCTGCTACTTTTTTCACATACCCGCCATCCCTCCCAACCACACCGATAATCCTCGCCCCCACCTCCTTCGCATACTCTAATGCACGAACGATGTTTGCGCTGATGTTTTTCTCCAAGCTTCCGCCGCCCACAGAAAAAACAAACACGCCATCCTTTGAATTCAGCCTGGAATCCTTCAACCACTTCACAAAAACCGTCTCCCAGCCGTCATCGTTCACCCGAGCTGTCAACTCGGATACATTATCCGTCGGTGTGTACGCCTCAAACCCGCCGATCTTCCGAAAATCGTTCACTGCATGGGATGCGTTGGCCGCACCGCCTCCCGCGCCAAGAAAAAACAGCCTCCCCTCCTTCTCACGCACGTCATGAAGAAGATCGACCATCCGATCTATGGCTTTTTTATCCAAACGGTCGATGATAGCTTTGGCTTCGGTAAAATAATCTTCCACAAAAGACATAGTGCTCCCTTATTTAATCGCTAAGCTTCCTCAAGTTTTACCTTTCACATTTTCTTCAATAGAAAAATGTTCTAGTAGAATGGGTGGTTTGCCTTTTTGCTGTCATCGCCAGTCATCTTCTTAATGTACCTCTTAAAGGGGTGGGCTTGATCCGGCAGCCGCCGGATAGCACGGGATGGGGTATTGGGACGTAACCACCGCCTAACCAATGAACAATGCGGTTTCATCGGCTTGCAAAAAGGCGATTTCTTTTGGTACTTTTCTTTCTAAAAGAAAAGTACATCCCTGCGGAAATCTAATGTCGTAACTGGAAAAAAATCTGTAATAACAACATACTCTTTTGAAGTCCATTGAATATATATTCAACTGAAATTTGCATAACTTCTCTATTAGTTGGAATAGGAATACAAGACGGAACAAATGGTTAACAGAATGATTTGAAATAATCGAGGGCGAGATCAGTTGCAGAAAATGAATTCGGATCGTAGAACGCATCCGGCACGAAACGGTGGAAATGCTCTATATCTTTCATACTGCTCATCGGAATGGAATGGACAAGAAAATTTTCCCCGGATTTCTGGAGCGTAAGAAATACAGACTCCTCAAGTCCAACGCTGATAAATTCTGCAGCCTTTCTGCCCAATTCGATTGCCCATTTTTTATCCATTTCGCAGGGCTTCCCCGAGCGGTACAAG
>JBDRSZ010000257.1:0-2454 GCA_043824415.1 bacterium
TGCCCAACACAAGCGGCAGGCTCCAGAGGAAGAGGAAGGGAGCTGTTCCGAAGCATATACCCCAGAGGATCCATTGGATCTTGTTCCTACTTTCCCTGGTCGTTGTGTGCTTGTACGAATGAATCAAGAATCCGATGCTTATCAATAAAGTGAAAATGAAGTACGCCTGGAATCCCGTATAGATGCGGCGGCAAATGAGGTGGTTTTCCAGGGAGTGTTGGAAAATGGTTCGGAGATGGAATGTCTCTAACAATATGATAAAACACAGACTCGGGGCGAAGAAGATGAGACGGAAGAATGGATATCTCTTCAGGAAGTGTTTTTCCGTCGGGTACAGAGCGGTAAAATAGAGGATGAGGGTGGGGACTGAAGGATAGATGATGTAGTAAAGAATCGGATGCAGGTGTCCTATGATCTTGGCATCGTACGGAAATCCTTCCCAGAACAACATCAGGGATGTGGAAATGGTCATGCTTGCCCAGAACGCTATCAACGCTGCCCGCTCTGCCGGTTTATTCAAAACCACAAAAACGCCGACGATCCAAAACAGAATGCCTAAGAGCGAGTTCAGGACGATGAATTGATTACTGTATCTTTGAACAAGGTCCAAGGAAACCGTGAATTCTCGCTCCATTCTTTGAACAGTGAATGAAACCCTCTGGCCGGATTTTCGGGTGTCCAGTAGTAAATCTATTTCCTTTCCTGTCTTGAGGGGATGGTCGTCGATTTGGAGCAAGATGTCTCCGTTTGCCAAGCCAGTTTTCTGGGTAGTCTTCCCTGGGTATACCTCAGTGAGTATGATTTGACCTGCTCTTTCCTCCCACGCAAACGGTTTTCCTGCGCGGAATGACTGCCGGCTTACTCCGAAGATGCCCAAGCCCAGAAATAGAAGACTTATGAAAACAAAAAGAATATTTTGTGATGATAGATTTTTCATCGATTAAATACGCGTGTCGTCAGTTTAATATAAAAGCCGGAAACAATGCCTGTTCCTTGTGGTTCGGCAGCCCGGCTATCATGGTAAGCTTTGAGATTCTAACCTACGTTTCACCGATCCAGTATGCTGCTCGCCTCTCCTCTAAAAAGAATACAGCTTACTTTAGATCCGTGGCTCTTCCCCATTGCTGGTTGATGGGGTATCTCCCATCATTGGATGGGAATGATCTGTTCCTTGATGTGTTGTTATTCGGTAATAAAACTCCTCCACGTTAATGGCCATTATCTATTCATAACCTATCATTATTTTTAGAAAAGTCAAGTGGAAAATGATTCGTTTAATCCCGCCAGAGGCGGGCAAGGATTTAATTCCCCGCTCCTTGGGGCGTTCAATGTTTTTGTTTTTGATACCCCGCTGCTTGCGGCGGAGTAATTCATTTCAATGTTTTTTCATTATCTGTGTTATTCCGTGTTGATCTGTGGTGAATAATTCAGGTTGGTTATTTTACGTCAGCATTTTAGCAGCGATCTCTTTCAATATCTTGGCTGCGGTCATGGCCGTGACGCCCGAGGGATCTCTTTTGGGATTGTACTCCACGATGTCCGCCCCGACAATGGCAGGGGCTTGGATTTGCTGGATGGTCCGAATCGCCTGGCGGGTCGACAGTCCGCCGGGTTCGTAGTGGGACACGCCCGGAGCGAAAGCGGGGTCTAAGGCGTCCATGTCGAAGGAGATGTAGAGGGGCGCGTCGAATGTGAGTCGGATGGATTCGTCGAAATCCTTCATCTCGATGACTTCGACGCCGAAGCGCTCGGCCTGTTCCCGCTGGTGTCCGTTCATCGTGCGGATGCCCACCTGGACGAGTCGTTGGGCAAGGCCGTTCTCCATGATGCGGGCGAAGGGGCAGGCGTGGGAATTCCGGTTGCCGTAGAGTTCGTCGTAAAGATCGGGATGGGCGTCGAAGTGGAGGATGTCGAGTCGTGTGTATTTCTTGCTGAATGCTTTGACGACGGGATAAGTGATGGCGTGATCGCCGCCCAAGGCGATGGGGAGGAGGTCTCGGTCGAGGAGTTCTCCGATGGCACGCTCGATGTCTTCGATCGGATTGTCTGCTGACGAGAAGTCGAGATCGCCGGCGTCGTGGAAGACGGTATCCGCGCCGAGGTTGATTCCCGACTCAGTCCACCGGTTGGTCGACTGGCAGTGAAGGGCTTCCCGAATGAGGGGTGGGGCCAGCGCAGGGCCCTTCATGTATGATGAGTTCTCATCGTACGGGAGTCCGATGAGGGCAAGACTGTATTTATTTAATGCCATTTCAGATATAATCCCGAAAAGGAGACATGACTAAAAAGTCGATTTATATTAAAAATCAAATATAAAAATGCAAAATGACAATGATAAATTCAAAGTGATATTTATTGAAGACAACTCAGTATTTATATTGGAAAGGTAAATATCATTTTACATTTTGATGTGTCATTTTACTGTTTGATTTTTCATTTTTGATTCTGGCTCCC
>JBDRSZ010000258.1:0-4267 GCA_043824415.1 bacterium
CGTGAAAAGCCTCGTCGATGACGTGTTGATGCCACCGATCGGTTTGCTGCTGGGCGGCGTCGATTTTTCAAACTTATTTTTTATTCTCAGGAATGGAGCCGCAGCCGCTCCTCCCTATGCAGCCCTGGCCGATGCAAAAGCCGCGGGAGCCGTCACGGTCAATTACGGCGTATTCCTGAATGCGGTCATCAGCTTCTTGATCGTCGCATTCGCCGTGTTCTTGCTCATCAAAAGCCTTAATTCCATGAAGCGCAAAGAGGAAGCGCCGCCGCCGTCAACCAAAGAATGCCCGTTCTGCCTGTCAGCAATCGCCATCAAAGCGTCCCGCTGCCCCTATTGTACGTCGGAGCTGAAGCCGGCGCAAGCCTGACCCATCGTTCAAAGACACCCTCCTTAATCCCCCCTCGAGGGGGGACATAGGGGGGTGTTTTAAACTTCGCCTCCCAACAGAGGGCGAGTTCGATATTTATTTCTTCGCAGTTCCGCAGAGGCTCCGCCGATGCAAAATTTTAATAGGTTGCCGCAAGGACGGGAGTCTTTGCGGGACGAGGAAAACATCTTGATTTTTCAGCACGATTGATATACATTTATAGCACACCAATAAAATATACAAGGAAGATGCACTATGAAGACAATCTCATTGAGAATAAAAGAATCGATTTTTGGAGAAACCGAACGCATCGTTGCGTCGATAAAAAAACCAAGAAACAGATACATCAACGAAGCATTGGACTATTACAACAATATACAAAAAAGGCGCCTGTTGGAACAGCGCCTTAAAGCCGAATCGTTATTGGTTAGAAAAAATTCAATGTCTGTTCTAAAAGATTTTGAAGACATTGAAAATGAGTGTTAAACAATTCGAAATTTGGATAGCAGAACTGAGCCCACAGATTGGGACCGAAACCGGAAAAACAAGACCGGTTTTGATTATCCAAACTGATTTCTTGAATAAAATTTCCCATCCATCCACAATCATCTGCCCCATGACCACAAATATCAGGGAAGAGTCCCATATTTTAAGAGTGCACCTCGATCAATGAGTCGCCAACGTAAAAGAAAATTGTGATATCATGATCGATCAAATGAGAGCCATTGACAATAAACGACTTTTAAATAAGATTGGAAAACTCCCCGATAATCTAACAGAAAAAGTCAAAGAGAATATATCCATTGTTTTGGACATGAATCCTCTGCGGACGAACGGCTTGTCATACTCTATTTAGGCATTCGCCGGGACGGGACGCATCCGAATTTCACCCGCCGGTGATGAACACCATTGAGACCAAAACCCTGAAAAGGTTCGAGATTTTTTTCTATGCATCCACTTTTTTCTTGACTTTCTCAAAAAATCGCTATACAATAAGACACACTCTGAAAAAGCCACGGGTCTAAAGTAAGCTGTTCGTCATGGAGAGGCGAGAAGCGACTTTGGCCGGTGTGAGACTTAATAGGATTTTGTGCTTACTCGGATAACCGGGCTATCGAAGTGGAGGACACTTTTGTATTCCGGTTTTTTATTTTACAAGGTTGGAGAGGTGTACTTAAAATAACTGAATATATGGTTTATATAAAATATTTTCATAATCACGATCCAACCCGAGAAAATGGCTTATGTAAGCCATAAGCATGTATCTTATATAAGCCATCCTGCCTAAAAATGAATTATATAAGACATTTTTGGCTTGTATAAGACACAGGAAAATAGAGGGATGTTGGAATATAATACTATGTTCTGGCAGAGGGACTGCAATGGAATTGAAAAGACGCCTCGGGTTGATCCATGTTTTCTGTATTGCATCCGGTGCGATGATCAGTTCGGGGATCTTCGTGCTCCCCGGACTCGCGTACGCCAGGGCTGGCCCCGCGGTCGTGGTGTCATACTTACTGGCTGGCGCGCTGGCCGCCACAGGACTGTTGTGTACGGCTGAACTGGCCACGGCTATGCCGAAGGCTGGAAGTGACTATTTTTTCATCGCCCGGGGGCTGGGGCCGGCTGTTGGCACGATTGCGGGCGTACTGAATTGGGTTTCGTTCTCGCTGAAGAGCGCTTTTGCTCTCGTGGGGATGGCTGCATTGATCCGGTTTCTGGCCCCCATCGATATGCGTGTCAGTGGCGTCATACTCGGAGTTGTTTTTGTCGGAATCAACCTGGTCGGAGTCAAAGAGGCGGCCCGCCTTCAGGTCGCCCTTGTTCTTGGGCTCATGGCGCTGATGCTGGTCTACGTTTTCTACGGGTTGCCTGCAGTCAGTCTCCGGAACTACGAGCCTTTTGTCCCGATGGGAATGGGCAGCGTATTCGCGACGGCTGGCTTCGTCTTCGTTGCCTACGGAGGACTGCTCAAGGTGGCGAGTGTCGCCGAAGAGGTGCGGAACCCCGGGCGCACCCTCCCGGTCGGGATGATTCTGTCACTGGTTCTGGTAGGGATCTGCTACGCCCTGATGGTCACCGTGACGGTGGGAGTTGTCGGGCCTGACGCCCTGAGCGGTACCCTCACTCCGATCGCCGATGGCGCTCTCGTTGCCATGGGCCGGGCTGGAGGGATTGCGATGGCCATCGCGGCTTCCCTGGCGTTCCTTACGACGGCCAACGCCGGAATTCTTGCGGGTTCCCGCTACTTGCTGGCCCTCAGCCGAGACGGCATGCTG
Source organism: bacterium (assembly GCA_043824415.1). Taxonomy (GTDB): domain Bacteria; phylum Zhuqueibacterota; class QNDG01; order QNDG01; family DSAB01; genus JBDRSZ01. The sequence goes on from JBDRSZ010000258.1 coordinate 2,650, forward strand.
CCACAATCGGTGGGAAATATCGGTCCGCGCTTCCATACCCCCCATGTTGCCATCCTTGTGACAGGCGGTCTCGTGATCCTGCCTATCTTCATCGATCTCCATATTCTGGTGGAGTGTGCCTCCGTCGGGCTGATCCTGACGAACATGTTCTCGCTTCTCTCGGTGATTATTCTGCGGGAGAGCCGGTTGCAGAACTATCGCCCGATTTTCCGCGCACCGCTCTATCCCTGGCTGCAGATTATCGGTTTGGCGGGTTTTGCCTTCGTGCTTCTTGAGATGCGTGAAGAGGCGTTCATAATCAGCGCTGTGCTAGCAATCACAGGCTTCTGCATCTACTGGTTCTACGGACGTCAACATGTCCAGCAACAATCCGCCCTTATTCACGTTCTCCAGCGGCTTACCGCCCGAAAACTGGTAGACGGGACCCTCGAGGCAGAGCTCAAGGAGGTCGTCCGCCAACGTGACGAGATCGTTCTGGACCGCTTCGACAAGATGATTGAGAAGTGCCCCGTTCTTGATCTGAAGGGCACTATGACCAAAGATAAGTTCTTCGCTAAAGCCGCGGAAGCCATGGCCCCCAGCCTGGGAGTGCCCGATGAGGAGCTATTGCATCTTCTGATCATCCGTGAAGAAGCCTATTCTACGGTGCTCGCTCCACAATTGGCAATTCCGCACATCATTGTCGAAGGCTCCAAACCTTTCGGAGTACTCATCGCGAGGTGCAAGCCCGGTGTCTATTTCAGTGAGGATGCAGCAAAGGTACATACGATAATTGTGCTTGCAGGTCCAATTCAGGACCGCAACTTTCACTTGCGATGTCTGGCGGCTATCGCACAAATCGTGCAAACGGCGGATTTTGAAACGCGGTGGCTTGCCGCCCCCGGAGAACAGGCGCTTCGGGATCTGTTCATCCTTTCGCCACGCAGCCGGGGATAATCGGCGCGGCACGTTCTGCCAACATATGCAAGGGGATCAACAATGATCCAGTGAAAAGAAGAATTTCGTCAGAACAAACGGATGCACTTGACGGTCATTCCGCTGCGCTTCATGTCCGCAAGTGATCCTGATCGTTACATGTTTACAAGAATTGAAAGCCCAGCCATGATTCCGAATCCTGACAAGGCTTCTTTTTCAAAGTCTCGCAGAGGCTCCTGCCTCTGCGAAAACAGAAGAATCTTAAACGAGGCAAACCATGACCATCACAAACCACAAATCGCGAATACACGGATTACTTTCAATCGTTCTTCTTCCCCTCCTCTTCTTCGCCTGCACCTCTCCCCCATCCTCAGAAGAAAAAGCCGTCATCGCCACTGCAGAGCGGTTCTTCCACGCGCTGGCCGCCAAAGACAGCGCCGCTGCCCGGGCGGTGATGATGCCGGAGGGCCGGTTCTTCTCCGTTCGTGAAGACGGAACCATTCGCTCCCAGACCCATCTGGAATTCTTCGACCGAATCGCATCGGAGACGAACGACTTCCTGGAGCGGATGTGGGAACCCACAGTCTTAGTCCACGGCCCCATTGCCGTCCTATGGACGCAGTACGACTTCCATAGAAACGGCCAGTTCAGCCACTGCGGCATCGATGCGTTCAGCCTCATCAAAACAAACGACGGCTGGAAA
>JBDRSZ010000259.1:0-2011 GCA_043824415.1 bacterium
GAATGGAGATTGTAGATGCGATTGGAGCGGTTGAGACTGGAGAACAAGACCGACCTTTTACAACCGATGAAGCGAAAGAACTCATACATCTTCTACTACAAAATGTCTCTTTCGAATTGCCCAATCACCTGATCGATTATATCCTCCAACAAATCGATTGGCTCATTCCTTTTTATATCCAGTCTATACTAGATCAAATACGAAATATTCACCGTGATGAAGAATTGAATAAAATCTCCAAAGCCACGATCAATAAGGCGATCTTACAAATGCTGGAACAGCGGAACCACTTTGAACACTGGCATAAGAGAATACGCGAATCATTGCAGAAGGACGATTACAACTTTGCGAAAGAGCTTCTGAATGTCATCTCCGAAAATGGAACCATCGACTCCAATGAGATATTCAACCTTGCCGTCAAATACGGATTAGAAAGTACGTATAAAGATCTCGTGAATTCATTGGTGTACGACGGGTATATCAACAACAACGATGATCATAGAATATACCGTTACAACTCACCCATCGTAAGAATGTGGTGGAGGAAAAATGTCGCCAATTGATTTCCCCAAGGTTTACAACCCCGCCCTCCAGACACCGCAGGAACTCATCGATAGTTTCGTCGTCAGGACAAAGTTATTTCAAGAGATATTTGAAGACATCAAAAACTCGGAGATGAAATACCCTGAACAGCACTACATCATCCAGGGCATACGGGGACAGGGAAAGACAACGCTCCTCCTTCGCATCGCCTATGAGATAAACCGAGACGCACGACTCCGAAAAAAAATCATTCCGATCATTTTTAACGAGGAGCAGTACAACATCAGCCGGCTGTATAAGCTCTGGGAAACGACTTCCGAGTACCTTGAAGAATACAACGAAATCACCGGCCTCTACGACGAGATGCAAAAGCTGCCAATCGATGATCAATATGAATTCGGATGCTTCCAGATACTTGAAGATGCCCTGAAAAAAAATAAAAAGAAAATCATCCTGTTCATCGACAACATCGATGAAATGCTGAACAAATTCTCAAGAACAGAACACCACCGCCTGCGTGAAATCTTCATCGAATCCGCCGAATTGAGAGTCATCGGTGCCTCATCGGTCAGCCTTGAATTTCACCACGATTACGGCAAGCCGTTCTATCAATTCTTCCGGATGCCCCAGCTCAACGGACTATCCTCGGATGAGACCAAGACTCTGTTACTGAAACTCGGTGAACAGTACAAGAGAGACAGGGTTAAAGAGATCGTTGAAAGCCAGCCAGGGCGCATAGAGGCGCTGAGGCGGCTGACCGGCGGTGTCATCCGGACCATCATCATCCTCTTCCAGATATTCGTCGACGATCAAGATGGAAACGCATTTCGGGATTTGGAAAAAATACTAGACGGCGTCTCTCCGCTGTACAAGCACCGAATGGACAAGCTCGCTCCGCAGCAGCAGGAGATCATCGATTTCATCGCCCTGAATTGGGACGCCGTGAGCACAAAAGAAATCGCCCAGAAGACCAAGCTCCAGAGCAAGGCCATTTCCGCACAATTGAAACAGCTCGAAAAGTACCACATCATCGAAAAAGAAAGAACCGACACGAAAAACTTTCTGTACCGCATCCACGAGCGTTTTTTCAATATCTGGTACCTCATGCGCCAGGGCAGGAAAGAGGATGAACGAAGAGTCCGGTTCCTCGTCGAATTTCTCCAGATTTGGTGTGACGAGAAAGAGCTGGAAAGCAGGACATTAAAACACCTGCAATCTCTCAAGAGCGGCCGAATGTACGAGCAACAGGCATTCTACATGACTGAAGCCCTCGCCAGAACACCCATTCCCTCAGAACTTCAGCACAGGCTCATCGCCGAAACAAGACAGTATCTTGACCAATGTCATTCTGAAATGAAAACCTACCTTTCTAAATCAGATCAGGAATTAAAATTAGATGCTAAAAAAGCACTCTCATCCCAAGATATAAAATCAGCAATAAAAGCAATTGAAAGAATAAAAAATAAAA
>JBDRSZ010000260.1:0-2756 GCA_043824415.1 bacterium
CATCTGATTAATTCACAAACCACAAATTGATTTATGATGATGTTTCAGATGATTCCATTTAATTCACTTCATTTGAATTCAATGTTTCCTCTTAATCTGTGTTATTCCGTGTTGATCTGTGGTAAATAATTAAGGCTAGCAAATCATCGAACAATCATCTTAAATCCTTTCCCGTGAACGTTCATGATTTCAATCCTCTCATCTTTCCTCAAGTATTTCCTCAGCTTCGAAACATACACGTCCATGCTCCGAGCCGTAAAGAAAGTATCATCCCCCCAAACAAGCCGAAGTGCGACAGCCCTTTCCAGCGTTTCATTCATGTGGAGGCAGAACAGGCGCAAGAGCTCGGCTTCTCGATGCGTCAGTTTTTGTGCATCATCTCTATACCGCAAGAGTCGCTGTTCATAATCAAAAACGTACTCACCAATAGAAAACCGTTTCCCATCCTCCTCCTCTTTCATCGGACTCTTCCGCGATCTTTTCAATACGGCCCTCATTCGCAGGACGAGTTCTTCCATGCAGAACGGCTTTGTGACATAGTCGTCGCCTCCGGTCTTGAATCCTTCGATGCGGTCCCCCTTCAACGCCTTCGCCGTCAGAAAAACGATCGGAATATCCGGATCTACTTTCCGTATGTCTTTCGCCAGTGCGAACCCGTCCTTCTTCGGGAGCATCACATCGACCAGACACAGATCGAACGCCCCTTTCAGGAATGCGGCATGTCCCTCCTCCCCATCCGTGCAGCGTTCGACCGCGAATCCCTGGAGCTCCAGCGATTCCTCCAAGACCATCCCCAAATTGGGATCGTCCTCAACCAGAAGTATCTTATGCATCCGCTTCATCGATCGGCAGAGTTATCTTAAAAACGGAACCCTTATTCAGATCGCTCTTCACGCCCACCGTTCCCCCGTGCGCTTCGACCATCAGCTTCACGTAACTCAAACCCAGCCCGAATCCCTTCACGTCGTGCACGTTTCCGGTCGGAACCCGGTAGTACTTATCGAACACCCGTTTCTGTGCCTCCGGCGGAATGCCCAAGCCGTTATCTTCCACAGTCATTTCAAATAGATGACCATTATTCCTCGTCGTCACAACCACTTCCGGATCCTCGCGCGTGTACTTCACGGCATTGTCCAGCAGATTGTGGATAACATTCGACAGATGGACGACCTCACCCTTCACGATATGGGAACGTGCCCCGAGGTCAGTCGAGAGACGTCCGTCCCTCTTTTCGACCTGCAATCTGAAATTCTCCACCGCTTTCCGGATGAGATCGTGAACATCGACCTCCCCCATCCTGAGCTCAAAATCACCCTTCTCCAGAGCCGCCATCTCCAGTATCTTCTCCACCTGAGTTCGCATCCGCGTGCTCTCGTCACGGATGATCCTACCGTATTTCTTAAGGCGATTTTCATCGCCGCGGATTTCCGGCTTCATCAGGGTTTCGCTGGCCAGGGAAATCGTCGAGATAGGCGTCTTGAATTCGTGCGTCATGTTGTTGATGAAACCGACCAGCAGATCGGAGAACCGTCTCTGCTGAAAAACTGTACGAACGATAAATACGAAACAAAAAACAATCACCGCGATAAAAAACAGCGAGGAAATCACCGACAGACCCAGCCGTTTGACGAGAGCGATTCGCTCTCCTGGAAAATATAAAACGAGGTCGTTCGACTCGACGAACACATCGTGGGGGAAAAGCCGCGTCCTGTAATCGGAGCGGAGAAGATCCCCACCGTGCTGCTCAGGGTTTGCCAAGATGATCGAATCCTTCACAGCGGATACGATTCCGTAGGCAGCGTCCATCCGGATGCCATTCTCTACAAGCGTCGCGCGCACGAGAGAATCCAGAATAACCGGCTTGATTCGATCTTCGATATGTTTGGGTATGAATGTTGTAGACTCCTCCAGCACTCTGCGAGCAAGAGCACTCCTTTGTACATCCGAAACAGGATCGCAACTGATCGTCACATCGCGCGGAGGTCCCTCCCTGAAATGCATCTCGTACGCCGTACTGTCGATGAAAAGCTTAATGTGGATTTCCCCTTCAGATGATGACGAGGCCGGCAAAGGAATCTCATGTTCGCCGACCTCTTTAACTGCGTTCATCACTTCGGACTTTTCCTGACCCAATGAATCGAGTAATACCAGTCGGATACGATGCGGCTTCTTTAAAACAAAGGAGACCATATTGCTGTCGATGTGAGCTGCTATGCGATACGGAAGATCAGATCCCCAAGCTTCCGAATCTTCATTTCTTTTTCTGCCTCCCGTCTCCACGATCACTTTCATCCTCTGTTCGTCAATCCCCTCAGTCCGACCTTCGGAAACCTCTAATATTTTAACCAGCATGTCGCGGGTTTCAAGTTTCTGCACGACGCTGCTCAGCGCAGCGTGTACATTCTGACGAAACGTCTCCGACTCCAACCGGACGGCGTGGTTCAGCATGGAAATCTGGATGAGGAGGAGTCCGCCCAGTGCTGCGGCAATCAGAAGAACGACCGGAATGACGATTTTTTGACCCATTCTCATGCGTTCAATGTACGAAGACAAAAAATGAAAAGCTCCCCATTTAACATTTTTTAACACTTAATAACATTATTTAACTATTTATAAGCAGAACAATTCCTTACTTTGGAACGTCTAATGATTAACCTGAATTATTCACCACGGATCAACACGGAACAGCACAGATAAAGAAAAAATATTGGAATAAAATGAAGAGAATTAAAAGGAATAATCTGAAACACAATCAT
>JBDRSZ010000261.1:0-15660 GCA_043824415.1 bacterium
ATGGGATGAACGGTTTTATTGTATTTCTTTGACGTTGAAGCGAGAGTTGTTGTTCCAATTGTCAGATGATTTCATTCTACTCACTCGCGACTCGAATATTTCAAGATCGTCATGGATGATTGCAGGAAAGGACTCGTACAAAAGTAAATGAAAAAAATTTCTGAATCAAGAAGAAATTTCTTGCAAATGAATTCGGAATTTTTTATTGTAGTGTTTGATTGTGACAATGTAGCCATGATTCTATGTGGAACGAGGAAATCTCATGCGAAGAATCGTCACCTCTGATGATATGCAAAAAATAGATCGTTGTACGATCGAGGAAATTGGAGTACCGAGCCTCCTTCTGATGGAGAATGCAGGTTTGGGAGTCGTGACGGTTGTCGATGAGATGCTCGCCGGGACGGAGAAGAAAAATATCCTCGTCTTCTGCGGTAAGGGAAACAACGGGGGAGATGGAATGGTCGTTGCGAGACATCTCTTCAATCGGGGATTTCAGACCGATGTGTACCTCGTCGGAGAAAAGGAGACTCTAAAGGGCGATGCGCTGATCAACCTGAAAATTTTAGACGGCTTCGGATTGGAAGTCTTTACACTCAAGGACAAGAAAGATTTGAAGCGCATCCGTCGCGGCGATTTGATCGTCGATGCACTCCTGGGCACCGGAGTGACGGGGAAGGTGGATGGATTCCTGGCAGAGGTGATCGCGTGGATCAACGGATCCTCCATTCCGGTCGTTTCTGTGGATCTTCCGTCCGGGCTTCACAGTGATTACGGATCTTTTCAGGGTGGTTGTGTTCAAGCCGATCACACGGTAACGATGGCTGAACTGAAGCGGGGTCTCGTCCTTCCGCCGGGAAGGGAATTGGCGGGAGACGTGACAGTCGTCGATATCGGATCGCCGGACTTTGCGGCAGATCGGGTGGACGTCAGAACATTTTTATTGGAGGAAGAGGATATCGTTAAGCGTCTGCCGGATCGTCCAGCGGACGCTCATAAAGGAAAGTTCGGCAAGATTTTGGTGCTGGCTGGGTCGACGGGCATGACAGGAGCGGCCGTGTTGGCTTCAACGGCATCGCTGAGGGTGGGAGGCGGCCTAACGATCTTGGGAATTCCTTGCGGACTTAATTCCATCTTTGAAGAGAAACTGACGGAGGTGATGACAAGACCGCTTCCCCAGACGCCCGGCGGAACGCTTTCTTTAGAAGGGGAAGGAGAAATTGACCGTCTTCTCGAATGGGCGGATGTGCTGGCCGTCGGCCCCGGCCTATCGACAGACGGGGAAACGGCGGAACTCGTCCGACGGGTTGTGGCAAGAGCGGAGATGCCGATGGTTATCGATGCAGACGGACTCAACGCATTCGCTGGAGAGGGCAAGCTGTTGAAGAGGGGGAATAAGAGAGGGTCGCGTGTTCTGACTCCCCATTACGGCGAGCTTTCGCGTCTCATCGGTGTTTCGATCGATGAGATCGAACGAGATCGGATTGAGGTGGCGAGAGAGAGTGCATCGCGGTTCGGAAGCGTTATTGTGTTGAAAGGCTCACCCACCGTCGTTGCTTCTCCTGAAGGTGATGTGTACATCAACCCTACGGGAAATTCGGGAATGGCCTCGGCAGGCGTTGGCGACGTACTCACTGGCATGATCGTCGGCCTCTTGGGACAGGGATGTTCCCCGTTGGATGCGGCTCTTTGCGGAGTGTATCTGCACGGACTGTCCGGAGATTTGGGCGCCGAAGCTGTGGGAGAGCGGTGTCTCGTAGCCGGGGATTTGATCCGTTTCTTAAGCGATGCCTTCAAGCACGTGGAGGAGCGGGATTGAGTTGGATCGTCAAGATTCGTGGTCTGCCACGATATTTTAGGCTGTACTTTTTAGAGAATCGGATGAGGTTCATCCGTTTTCGTCGAAGGGAAGGAGTCTTCCGCAGGCGGTTTTTTCTCCGATAGTGTGTGTGACATCCTGTTTTAGGAGTTTTCAGGGCCTTTTAAGAATTGGAATATGATTATGAAAAATAATTTTTTTGTTGACTTTTAATGATAAAATTTCCATTTTAGACCAACACAGCACTGTAAAACTTAACCGAATATCATGAAAAGGAGGTGATTCGAAATGGCTGAACAGGGATATTGTGTGAAGTGTCGCGCAAAAACCGAGATGGTAGGGGCGGTGAAAGTCACGATGAAGAACGGAAGACCCGCTATGAAGGGGAAGTGTTCGAAGTGCGGGACGGGAATGTATAAGATTTTACCGAGCAAGTAAATCGATTCAATCACACTCATCACTGAAGGAGGTATGTGAATGGTTGCGTTGCGGTTCGACTATCGGGATATTTTTCGGTCTGCACGGCTGGCTTTCAGCTTTCAACGCATGTGGATTCAATTCATCGGATTACTCTTCGGATACGTGGGGTATCTTGTCTTGACCTATGTGAGCCTTCTCGTCGCAGGCAAAAATTTTAGTGTTCTCTGGTCGCGTTTCGGACTACTGCCTTGCACCCTGGGTTATCATCTTCCCTGGTATAGCTGGATCCTGTTTGGATTGGGCTGTTTTTTCCTGCTGTTCTGCTGGCTGGTATCAGGCACGGGTGTGGCGAGAGCAACGTACATGCATCTGAAAGGGAATAATTTCTATACCTGGAAAGAAGCGTTTTCTTTCGCCCTGAAAAAAGGCGGGTCTCTCCTGTCCGCTCCGATCGCGATTTTACTCATCGCTTTTTTCACGGGTTTAGGCGGAGTCGTCATCGGCCTTTTAGGGCGCATCCCCTATATAGGCGAACTGGGAATTTCTATTTTCACAGTGATCTGGTTCATGGCGTCGCTTTTCCTGGTGTTCGTTCTCCTGGCTTTGGGAGTTTCTCTACTCTTAATTCCTGGAATCTTAGCGACGACAGACGATGATGCGTTCGAAGGCATCTTCCAGAGTTTCTCCATTCTGTACAGCCAGCCCTGGAGATTCATCCTGTACGAGGCGTTGCTTTCAGCGGTCGCTCTCCTCGGATTTGGCGTCCTGGTCTTTTTCGCCAAGAAGGCATGGGGATTGATGACCGTGATTTTTATTTGGGGTATGGGAGAAAAATACGCGGATCTTTCCTATGCTGCCTCCTACCTCCTTCAAAACTGGATCTATCCGGCCGTGGCATGGTCCAGAGCAATCCTGGGAGATTTTAGCTACGCTCTCCTGTTCTCCAGGGATTTCACTTCCATAGAATTGTCCGCCATGATGACGATAGCATCGTGGATTTTTGCTATTATCCTGGTCCTTATTGGCGGGTTCATAGCCTCATATCCTTTGTCTATTTTTAATGCAGGGAACAGCATTGTTTTTCTTGCCCTGAAGAAGAAAAAGGATGATGAAAACCTGTTAGAGAGGAAGGATAAGGAGGAAGAAGAGGAAGAAGAAAAAACAGAAGAAGACAAGAAGGAAGAAGGAGAAAAGGAGAAACCGAAAGAGTTTGCAGTAGAGAAAGTGAAAGGCAAGAAAAATCCCAAGAAAGGGACAAGCCCGTCTCCGAAAAAATAACATTTTTTAATCGGATATAAGGATGGTCAAAGCGTCGGGGTATTTCATCCACCTGACGCTTTTTCTTTGCCGGATAGTCGAAAAAAACAATGGGGGATTTTCTAATCCGAGCCGGAGGTTTCCGACGCGGGAAATCCGGAAGTCGGGAAGATGCGTGGTCTTTAAAAATCGAACACTCATCGGAGCGGGAGGGAAACCGGCTCATCGGGATTTTACCACTTCTGTTCGAGTTCGCCGGACGCATGAAAAATGTATTGATTCGTTGGGCGATATTTGTTAAGTTTCTTCGTTCAACCAGTTCGTTGAAGAATGAAACGAGGAGAGTAAGAATGCTTGTCATCGTGAAAGAAGATTATGATGCGTTGAGCGCGGAGGCCGCAAAGATCGTGGCAACTTTTGTACGCAGGAAGCCGGACTGTGTCTTGGGATTGGCGACCGGCAGCACTCCATTGGGTATGTACAGGGAACTCATTCGGATGCACAAGGAAGAGGGGTTGAATTTTTCGAACGTGACGACGTTCAACCTGGACGAATATGTCGGTATCGCGTCGAATCACGACCAGAGTTATCATTATTTCATGTGGAAGAATTTATTCGAGCATATCAATCTCGATCCGAGGCATGTGTTCATTCCCGATGGTCTTGCGCCGGATGTGGAGGCGGCGTGTGAGTGGTACGAGAACGAGATCGTAAATCACGGGGGCATCGATCTTCAAGTGCTGGGCGTAGGCGCCAACGGACACATCGCCTTTAACGAGCCGGGATCTTCCCTGGGTTCGAGGACTCGAATCAAGACACTCACACAGCAGACGGTGGAGGATAACGCCCGTTTTTTCGACAGGATCGAAGATGTTCCGAAGTATGCGATTACGATGGGCGTTTGAACGATCATGGAAGCACGGGAGCTGTTGCTCGTAGCGAGCGGTGAGAATAAGGCGCGCGCAGGCCATTAAAATGACTGTCGAGGGTCCTATCACGGCCATGGTGCCGGCTACGATCGTTGTGGACAAGGCGGCTGCCTCACTTTTGGAAGGACAATACACGGGATGAATGGCGAGGATTGATTCTTTAGTTTGATTTATTCACCAACAACAGATGAACACAGAGAAAACACAGAAATTAAAAAACATCGTTAAATTGGTTGCTGAATTCAATGTTTTCTCTTTATCTGTGTTATTCCGTGTTGATCTGTGGTGAATCATTCAGGTTAGGTTTTAAAAGAGGACAGGATGTCTTTACAGCTTTGTATATTCGAGGATGAGAAGACGCGCCGGTTTCTTCCGTTGTGCTGGACTCGGCCTGTGTACGATCTGGTCTGCGGCATGGACTCGCTCCGGGAAAAGATCCTGCGGGCATACGCAGGCGTGAAAGTCTCCTTTGCATGCAGGGATTATTTGGCCGGAGTCATGCGCGAAGAAAATCCCGGGACGGAAATCAATACGCTGTCCGAGGAACGGGTGCTTTTCGTCAACGGAAGGGTACTGGCGGATCCTGGCATGGCATCCATCATCCCTCTTGACGGCGAAGAGACGGTGTACCTGTCCGGGGACGATGTGGTGGCTGTCCGAGCGACGGGCGGGAATCTGGAGAAACTGATGACAAAACTGTCGGGATTTTTGAAGCGGGACGATTTCGAAATTAAACGAGAGGTGTCCGTCGATGCGGTCGTGTTCGGATACATCTGGGATCTGGTCCTGCGGAACGGCAGACAGATTGCGGCAGATATACGGGCGCGGCATGAGATGGGCGGGATCGCCGGAAAGGTGCATGAGGGCGTGCGGATGCTGAACCCGTCGTCAATCACCGTGGAGAAGGACGCTGTCGTAAAGCCCGGCGTCGTATTGGATGCGGAAGACGGTCCTGTTTTTATCGACGAGGGAGCGGAAATTTTTCCAAACGCCGTCATTCAGGGGCCGGCCTACGTCGGGAGAAGATCGAAAATCAAAATCGGAGCGAAAATCTACGAGGGGACTTCCATCGGCGAGATGTGCAAGGTGGGGGGCGAAGTCGAGGAATCGATCATCCATGCCTATTCCAACAAACAGCACGATGGATTTTTAGGCCACGCGTATCTCGGAATGTGGGTGAATTTAGGGGCGGATACGAACAACTCCGACTTGAAGAACAATTACGGCAGCGTGAAGGTGTTTGTGGACGGAGAGTACGTGGATTCCAGAGAGACGTTTGTCGGCTTGATGATGGGCGACCATTCGAAGACGGGGATCAACACGATGATCAACACGGGCTCGGTTGTGGGTGTGTGCTGCAATGTTTTTGGAGCCGAATTCCCGCCAAAGTTTGTGCCCTCTTTCTCCTGGGGGGGAGGAGGACGGTTTTCAGAATACGCGTATTCGAAGGCTTTAGAGACGGCGCGGAGGGTGATGGCCCGACGGCAGGTTGAGACGACGGAAGCGTATGAGAACATGCTGCGAGAGGTGTTTGAAAGGACGGCAGGGCATCGAAAACAGTTCGGGAAAGCATCGTTGGTAGAATGAACCCGTTGACAAAGAAGCATCCGAAGCGTTGGCAGTCGAGTCATTTTTGGCGGAGTGTCTGGGCGCCCCTGACGGTCGGTGTGAGTCTTCTTGCGTTCATGGTTTTCATTCGGTTTCTTATGGAAAAGAAGACGCCTTCCGAACCATCGCAAACGGTTGTCGAAGTCCCAAAGACAGAAGCATTGCAGGGCATCCTCAGGGAGATATTCGGTTCTCGTGGAATCGCTTGGGATTTCCAAGCCCGACGTGGGAAAGGATACGATGAATGGCGGGTCCACGTTCCCGCAGAGCTGCCGGTGGCCTCGCTTCATCTTGCCATCCAGGAGGGGGTGTCGCGTGCGGGCGCGAGGATTTTATATGCTGAGAGCGAGCCTGTTTCGGGGCGTGTTTCGTTGCGGATCGGCTGGCAGGATTCCTGTTTAGTCCGGGTGCATCTTTTTCGGGGCGGGGATGCACCGAAAGAAGAAGGACGTATTGCTCTTCTCATCGATGATTTTGGAGACCGGTGGGATGCTTTTGTACGATCCTTTGCCGAATTGGGTGTGAACATCACGGTGTCTGTTCTACCGGGTCGGAAAATGAGCGCACGGGTAGCGCGGGAAATGCGTCGGAGAGGATGCGAAATCATCCTGCATCTTCCGATGGAGCCTTTGAATCCTCCATTCCAGAACGACGGACGCATCATCCTGTCGCAGATGGACAGAAAAGAGATACGGAGGATTCTGCAACGGGGTTTGGATGAAGTCCCGGATGCTGTGGGCGTGAACAATCACATGGGATCGAAGGTGACGCAGGATCGGAGAATCATGTCCGATCTTTGCGAAGAGTTCCGATCGATGAACCTCTACTTCGTGGACAGCCGGACTACGGCAGCCACTGTTGCTTATGAGACTGCTCGAATGATGGATCTCCGATGTGCGCAAAGAGATGTTTTTTTAGATGTGGAATATCAGAGAAATGTCATCCGACAGGCGCTTTGGGACCTTGCCCGGATTGCGAAGCAGAACGGATTTTCTGTGGGCATTGGGCATTGTCATCGAACCACTCTGGAAGTCTTGCGAGAAGAGATTCCGAAGTTGCTGTCGAGGGGGTATCGGTTTGTCGCTGTTTCTGAGGTCGTAAATTGAAGGAAGCCGGAGACGGCCTGCCTGCCGCAGGCAGGGAAACCGGAGACAGGAAAAGAAGTAAAGAAGTAAGAAGCAAGAAACAAGAAATAAGAAATAAAAAAACAAGAAACAAGATGACATCGATTGCTTGTGGTTCCCAGTTGATTAGGTTTTGGAGGAGGCGGAAATGGCAAGATTAGGCGTGAATGTGAATTGTGTGGCTGCACTCCGTGCGACGGGAAAAAACTCGGATCCGGACCCTGCGGCGGCGGTCGTGTTCGCTGAGGTGGGTGGAGCGGACGGCATCGTTTGCCCCTTGGTGGAGGAACTGCATCCTCTTACCGAGCGCGATGTGCGGCTGTTGAGAGAAATCGTGAAGACGCATTTGAATCTCCAAATTCCTCCAACGGATAAAATGGTCACGTTGGCGCTGTCCAATGATCCGGATATGGTGACGCTTGTTCCTGGCAAAAAACCGGGATCCACGCCGGGCGGAGGACTGGATGTTTTGGGGAGGAGTGAGGAACTCGCTTCGGTTATCCAGGATATCAGAGGAAAAGGGATCGTAGTCAGCTTGCTCGTTGAACCGATCATTCATCAAGTGAAAGCAGCGGCAAAGGTGGGCGCCGATTACGTGGAGCTGCACATGGGCCAGTTCAGCAAGGTGGAGGATCTGAACGAACGGGCCGATATCCTGGAAAATATATCCTCTGTGGTGCTGGCGTCCTCGAAGTTAGGATTAGGGGTTGCAGCCGGGCACGGGCTCAATTACCAGAATGTTGGGGTGATCGCCGCCATGGAGAAGGTTGAAGAGATCAACATCGGACACGCGATTGCCGTTCGGGCCCTGTGGCTGGGGATGGAGAATGCGGTTCGGGACATGGCAGCGTTGGTTCATTGACAGAAGAAAATCGAGTGGAGCACAAAGAAATATCTCGACTTTGAGTCACAGAATATTTGTATGAGAATGAATGAAACCCTGAAGGGTGAATTCCTTAGGCTCGGTATGATCGTCGTTCTGTTCGTCGGATGCAGTGTCAAGTATCCGACGGCGGACGGGAACGTATCTCCCATGCTTTCGGATCTTCGTGTGCCGGATATGATTTACCTGCAGTCTGATGTCGGGTATCCGGTTTCGGTGAGGGTTGCGGACCCGCAGGGGTGGGAGGATATCGCTTCGGTTCGTATGATACTGACCCTCGCGGGGAATATCATTCCTGTGCTGGAGGATACGCTGAAAGACGATGGGCTGGGCGGAGACATCATCCCGCGCGATGGTGTTTTTTGGGGAAATCTTGCTGTCGCTTTCGCAGGCGGAGCGGCTGGTAAGTATATTATCGAAGTACGCGCCGAGGACTTTTCCAATCATCTCAGCGAAGCACTTTCAGATACGTTCGAAGTGGTCGATGGTGAAAAGAACTTCCCGCCTGTTCTTTCAAATCCAGTGATTCCGGATACACTGACAGCACAAACATCGACGAATGTTTTCCTCTCGATCCAGGCAACGGACCCGCAGGGACTGAATGATATTCATTCCGTCTTTTTCGAGATATTTCCTCCGTGGGCGCCTGTGCACTCGCTCCAGCATTTTTTGCGGGATGACGGTGGAGACGGTGATACGGCGGGGGGAGACAGCATTTTTTCATTTCGGGGAGATTTGAGCGGCATTCTGAAGATGGGAGGAAAGCACACCATTCGCTTTCAGGCGGTGGATGGAAGTGGACTCACCAGCAAGCCGGCTGTTGAGTCGTTTGTCTTCTTCACGATAAACGATCCCCCTATCCTTTCGAATCTGATTGCACCCGATACGGTATCCCGGTCTGCGGCGCAGCCTTTCCTATTGGCTGTGCGGGCGGACGATCCCCAAGGATTGGAAGATGTTCAGTCGGTCGTTTTCTACACGACCAAACCCGACGGGACGCCTTCGGGGGGCAATCCCTTCAGGATGTTCGACGACGGAAGCTTCGGGGACGTCCAACCGGGGGACGGGGTTTACTCCCTTACGATCACGATCACGGCACAGAATAATCTCGGCATTTATAAGTTCGACTTTATTGCCAGGGATCATTCGGGAGCGGTGAGCGACACGCTGTCTCATTTCATTACGGTTGTGGATTGAGATGAAACTTTTTATAACGCGATGGATTTTATGGCTGAGCGTCCTCTGTTTTATGGCAGAGGGCGATTGTCAGCTTGTCAAAAGCGGATGGTTGAAGATGAGGCATCTTTCCGATTCAGGGCCGACGAGCAACGCCATCAACGATATTTTAGTCGTGGGGAATGCAGTGTGGGTGGCTGCGGGGAGTGGGCTCAGCCGCACGGCCGATCTGGGGCTTTCGTGGACGCAGGTTACCCCTTCGAATGGTTTGGGACGGGGAGGCGTGTCCGCCCTTGCCGAGAGAAACGGTGTAATCTGGGTGGCGACGGCCTTTGATACGACGGTCGTGGAGGGAGCGGCGCTGCCCGCTGGAGGGGGGTTGAGTTATTCCGCGGACGGCGGGAACACGTGGCGCTGGATTCCTCAGCCCGTGGATTCGAGAGACGAAACGGAATACGCACCGACGACGACGAATATCCAGAATGTCACGTACGAC
This sequence comes from bacterium, assembly GCA_043824415.1. Taxonomy (GTDB): domain Bacteria; phylum Zhuqueibacterota; class QNDG01; order QNDG01; family DSAB01; genus JBDRSZ01. The sequence goes on from JBDRSZ010000261.1 coordinate 9,710, forward strand.
ATCGCGCTGACGGATTCGGCAGTCTGGATTGCGAGCTGGGGCGGCGGGCTGAGACGGTCGACTGACATGGGTGAGACGTGGGAAGTCGTTACCGTAGACGGCCTTCCATTTGATGTGTCAAACAACAATTTCATTCATATGGCGTTCTCCGTCCGTTATGACGGAGAAAACCTTTGGGCGGGATCGGCTGCGGGCATACACAAGTCTACGGACGGGGGTGAGACGTGGACGACGTTCAGTCATCAGAATCAACCGGAAGGGATTTCCGGCAACCACGTCGTGGCCATCGGTAATCAGGAGAATGGAGGACGGGAGGTCGTTTGGGCGGCTACCGGAAAGACGATGGATGAAACCGAAATCCACGGCGTTTCCAAATCCGAGGACGGCGGTCTGACGTGGACGGTTCCAATCGAAGAAATTCGAGCATGGAATTTTGCGTTTGACGATTCCGTGGTTTACGTCGCTACGGATGAGGGTCTTTTCAAGTCTTTGGACTGGGGGGACACGTGGGCTGTGTTTCCCCAGATCGTTGATGCGGAGACTGGAGAGACCGTTTTATCCGAGGCCGTCTACTCTGTGGCGATCGGGCCGGGTCGCAGTCTTTGGGTGGGCAGCTCGGATGGATTGGCTTTAACTTTGGATGATGGAGCCACATGGAAAATCTTTCGGGCGTTTCAGGTTCCAGGACAGGACGGTGCTCCTCAAACCTATGCGTATCCGAATCCTTTCTCGCCCCTGCGCCACAATGTGTACGGCTGGGACGGCCACGTCCGGTTTCAGTACCGGGCGTCGCGTCCGACGCGCGTGACGGTTAAGATTTATGATTTTGGGATGAATCTGGTGAAAACGGTGGTGGAAGAAAAAATTAGGCCGGCCGGCGGCGATTTTACGGAGGTCTGGGATGGGAGGAACGATCTCGGCGAGATGGTGGCCAACGGGGTTTATTTCTATAAAATTACTCTGTCCGACCAACAACCTTTATGGGGCAAGGTGATGGTTGTGAATTGATGGAACATTGATGGATGTGAAATGTAGAATGAAGGTATTTCGACTCAGTTTCTACTTGGTTGTTTTCGTCTTCAGTAGTATCGTTCGGCAGGGTTTCGCGGATGATGTAGGCCGGGGAGGGTATGCAGGCAGTTTTCTCCGGATGGGACTTGGAGCCCGGGCTCTCGGGATGGGAGGCGCGTTCGTGGCGTGTGTGGATGACGGATATACCGCATACTACAACCCTGCGGGGCTGGTGTTTTTAGACCGCCGCTGGCTGACAACGACACTCAACAGCATGGCCCTGGACCGTCGACTTTATTATCTCGGATACGCTCAATCTGTGGGTGGAAAGAGGGGTCTTATAAGGGGTGGATTTTCTGTGGGATGGCTCTGTGCCGGCGTGGACGGTATCGATGCGAGGGATTTCAGCGGGAATGACTTGGGCACACTTTCGAGCTGGGAGCACTGTCTTTTCTTTTCGTTCGCACTGAATCCCGCTCCGCCGTTTTCTATCGGATTCAGTGGAAAGCTGTTGTACCACCGTTTTCCGGACATCACGGATGATGGAGGTGCTGTTTCAGCTGTCGGGTTAGGATTTGATATCGGAATTATTGTGAGGCCTGTCGGATTTCTTGATTTGGGCCTGACGCTGAGGGACCTCCGTTCCCAGTATACGTGGGACAGTCAAGACCTTTACGAGAGGGGAACGCAGACGGTGGATCGTTTTCCGCAGGTCGTGGAAGCCGGATTGGCTGCAAGAGCGTTTTCCAATCGCGCCATTTTCGGTTTCAATCTGAGGAAGGTGGAATTTTGTCCGTTGGGATACGGAATGGGAATGCAAATCGAAGGAGCTAAGGGCGTCTTTCTTCGCTGCGGCCTTCGCAGCGGCGTGCTGGCTTTTGGCTGCGGGTATCGTATGGAAATGGGGAGCCGGTTGATCCAGATGGATTATGGTTTTGTGCCGGATCCGGTCGCTCCGAGAGGGAATCATGTGTTCACATGGTCATATGCTTTTTAGAGGATTTTGCATGAGGCATGTCTTCTTGTTTTTGACGGTTTTTTCCCTGAGTGCCGGCAAGACATGGAGCGAAGGGTTTCCCACTTTAAAGTTGGGCGCCGGCGGTCGGGCGAGTGCGCTCGGACTCGCGTACACCGCGCTTTCGGACGACGGTTCTGCCGGATTCTGGAATGCGGCGGGCCTCTGTTTCGTCGGTCGGAATGATGTTGTTCTGTCGGTTCATCGGTGGATTGGGGATGTCCAGAGCGAGTTTGTAGGATTCGGATGGGGCGACGGCAGAACAGGGTTTGGCTTTCACATGCTCTATACTGAGGTGGGGGGGATCGAACACAGGATCGTACCCTCCCCGACACCGCTCGCTGTTTTTTCCTCCCACGAGTTTGTGGGCGGCATTTCTTTTGCGCGGATGATCGGGAGACGCATCAGTGTCGGGTTGACGGCAAAGGTTCTGTATGAGAAGATTTTCTTCGATGAGGCGCTGGGCGCGGCTTGCGATATAGGATTTCTGTGGAAGGTGTGGGACGAGGGTTTGCGGGTGGGGGGCGTCCTGCAAAATATGGGGAAAACGGGTCGGCTTCAGGACGAGGCCATCGCGCTTCCGTTTACGGGGAGGCTGGGTTTGGCTTTTTCCGTTTTTGGGCTGGGCGGAAAATGGGTGTTTGTGGCGGACGGTGTCAAGGAACGCGATTTTCCTTTTCATCTCCACAGCGGCGTGGAGTACGGATGGAAGGATGTTCTGTATCTCCGCTGCGGATACCAGACCGGATACGAAACGCGGGATTTGACATGGGGCATGGGAGTCGCCTGGCACGGATTTCGGTTGGATTATACTACGATGCCGTTCCGGAGGGGGATAGGGGATTCCCATCGTTTGACAGTGGGTGTAGGATGGTAGGAGGAGTTCATCGTGGATGATGTCATGGAAGATATAGAATACATTCAATCGTTCAGGAAGGTATAAAAAGAGAGGTCAGTATGGCAAAGTTTAAAATCGCTGTGTTGCCCGGCGATGGTGTTGGCAACGATGTGATGGATGCTGCGCGGCTCGTCTTGGATAAAATCTCCTTGGATGCTGAATATCGTTACGGGGATATCGGATGGGAGTTTTGGAGGCGGGAAGGAGATCCGCTTCCCCAGAGAACGATTCAGCTTTTGAAGGAGACGGATTGCTGTCTGTTCGGAGCGATCACTTCGAAGCCGAAAGAAGAGGCGGCAAAGGAACTCATCCCCGAACTGCAAGGGAAGGGATATACGTATTTCAGCCCGATCGTTCGGTTGCGGCAGGAATTCAACCTTCGGACGAATCTCAGACCGTGCAAGGCGTATGCCGGGAATCCGCTGAATTATCGGGAAGGGATCGATCTTGTCGTTTTTCGGGAAAATACAGAGGGATTGTACTGCGGCGTTGAGTTTCATCCCGTGCCCGAAAGACTGAAGAATACGCTTTCAGAACTTCATCCGAAGATGAAGGCATTCGATAATGTGCCTGTTGAGGATATGGCCATGTCGTGCCGTATTTTTACGCGCAAAGCGTGTCAGAATATTGTCCGCGATGCGTTTGAATATGCGAAAAAATACGGGTATAAAACCGTAACCGTCGTTGAAAAACCCAATGTCATCCGCGAGACGTCGGGGCTGATGGTACGCGAAGCCCGCAAGATCGCGGAAGCGTATCCGGGTATCGATTTGTGGGAGACAAATGTCGATGCGATGTGCATGTGGCTGATCAAGAATCCTGAGGATTACGGTGTGTTGGTGTCGAGCAATATGTTTGGGGATATCATCTCGGATTTGTGTGCGCAGCTTGTGGGTGGACTGGGTTTTGCCTGCAGCGGAAATATCGGGGATTCGTATGCTGTTTTTGAGCCCACCCACGGTTCGGCTCCAAAATACGCAGGACAGTATAAGGTCAATCCGATGGCAATGATCCTTTCCGTGAAGCTGATGCTGGATTGGCTGGGGGAAGAGCAGACGGCATTGCGAGTGGAAGAAGCAGTCGCCAGAGTGATTCGGGAAGGGAGGGTAAGAACATACGACATGGGAGGGTCGAATTCGTCTCTTGAAGTGGCTGAAGCGATTGCAACATTGCTGTAGAAATGTTCAATAAGTGAATAAACGCCGAAATAAAATTTTATGTATATATTGTGCAGGAAAGTGGGTGAATGGGTTATAAAAAAAGAGTTGACTTTTTGTCCTGAATTGGTTATTATATTCCGTTAGTTTGGGCAGGTAGGATTGATTTTCAATCCGTTCGTCAATCATCTTTAATTTCAATCATGGAGGGAAAAAGGAGATGGTAGAGTATTTTCTGGCAGGTGGTGGTTTTATGTGGCCCATTTTGGTCAGTTTGGTTTTTGGAGTAGCCATCAGCATCGAAAGGTTGATTTCTCTGACACGAGCGAGTGTGAATACTCGTAAGTTTTTAACCAACGTGATTAGCTCACTGGACAAAGGCGGTGTCGATGCGGCCGTCGCAGTTTGTCAAAAGACGAAGGGGCCTGTCGCATCGATTTTCCACGCAGGACTGCTTCGTGCAAAGAGGGGCACGGAGCACGTCGAGAAGGCGATCACGAACGCGGGTACGATTGAGATGGCTTTCTTGGAGCGGGGATTGATCTGGCTCTCAACGTTTATCTCCTTGGCGCCTATGCTCGGGTTTACCGGCACCGTATATGGCATGATCCGTTCATTCGATGATATTAAAAAAGCGAACGATATTCAGCCTTCCATCGTTGCCGAGGGAATTTCCATCGCACTTTTGACGACGTTATTCGGTCTGGTTGTCGCCATCATTCTTCAGGTTTTTCACAATTACTTCGTGTCCAAAATCGATCGGCTCGTGATTGACATGGAAGAGACATCCACTGAATTGGTGGATCATCTTATCGAAATGGAAGAGAAAAAAGCATAAGGAGGCTTAAGCCATGATGCTCGAAAAACGGAAAAAGCGGGAAGCCTATATTCCAACGTGTTCGATGGCGGACATCGCTTTTCTCCTTCTCACGTTTTTCTTGGTGACGACGAGCCTCGACTTGGACAAGGGTTTGGGATTGACACTGCCTCCGAAGGGCCAAGCCAGGCCGATCCCGAAGAAGAATATCGCAAGCCTGCTGATCAACTCGGCGGGTGAGGTTCTTTTGGATGAACAGCCGATAACAGAAATCGCCTCCCTCAAAGAAATCATCAGACAACGGCTTGCCCAAAATCCGAATATTCTTGTTTCGATCAAGGCCGACAGGATGACGAAATATCAGATTTTTGTGAGCGTACTGGATCAGGTGCAGATGGCCATGGGGACACAACCGCGTATCTCCATCGCAGAACCTGAGACGTAAACCTCATCCGCAGGAGAAGGATAATATGGAGTTTAAAAGAAAAGCAAAAGTGAGTCCCAACATACCCACCGCATCCATGCCGGATATTGTGTTTATGCTGCTCCTCTTCTTCATGGTTTCGACTGTTTTTCGTCAGTTTACAGGACTCCCCGTCAATTTACCCATCGCCAAGAGAATCGAGAAGCTTGAGGCCAAGAAGAACGTTACGAACATCTGGGCAAGCGGAGACGGTGAAATATCGATCGATGATCGGATCGTTTCGAATATCAGAGATATTCGTCGCGTCATGTACGACAAGGTTATCGAAAATTCCAAACTGGTTGTATCGTTAAAGTGTGACAGGTTAGCCAATATGGGTATTGTCACCGATATTCACCAGGAACTTCGCGAGGCTGGCGCTCTGAAGATCAACTACTGTGCCGTATACGGCAACTGAGAGGTGATGAAGGATGAAAGAGAATCCGAAAGTCAACTTGAAGCTCCAGTATAAAAAAGTATTAGAGTTGGGGCTGATCGTATCTCTGATACTGCATATTTTTTTAATGCAGGGATACAAAAAAATCAAGATCAGAGCGGTAAAACGGACGGCGGCACTCGAGGCCATCCAG
>JBDRSZ010000262.1:0-6951 GCA_043824415.1 bacterium
ACGATGAGGTAACCTCCATATGTATGGATGATCTCGGCGAGTTTTTTCAGGTCGTGTCGAAATCCGTTCAGATAACTGACGTGACTTACGACGAAAGCACGTGTTCGTTTGTCGGTCAAGGCTTCAAACGCGTCCGGAGAGACGGAGCCGTTTGTGTTTCTGGCGATTCGGATTTCAACTCCTCTTTTTTTCAAGGTGTTCAGTATGTGAAAGTCTGTTGGATACTCAAGGTCGTCGATGACCGTGTTGTCTCCCCTTTGCCAGTCGATTCCGTTCAGGGCGATGTTGGAGCCGCAACCTGTGCAGAGTGTGAAGGCGACTTCGTCCGGGTTTGCCCCCAGGAAGAAAGCCAATTTTTTCCTGACTTCCTCCATTTTGCTCATCCAGACACCGAGTATGGTTTTGCCTGTCGGGAAGGGACCGAATCGGAATTGTGCTTCGAGGAATTATTCGTGGGCAGCTTTCACTTGACTGGACATAAGACCGATGAAAGCGGTATCCAGGTATGTCCATTTTTTGAGGGGAGGAAAATTTTTTCGGATCGTTTTTAAATCGAGGATATAGTTCGACTGTGTCGGAGCATGAGGGTAGGCCCGGTGTTTCATCTTCTGTACTGATGCCAGACCTAATCGAGATGTAAATACGGCAGTGAGTCCGCCGCTGGTTTTTTGGATAAACTCTCTTCTCTTCATCGAAATTCCTTTTCTTTACTTGCCAAATTGATTATCAACGATTTTGTTCCAGCGTCGCCCGCCAGTTGTATTCGAGGTTGTGTTTTCCGCGCGTCTTGATTTTATCGTTCACGTCGAGCTTCAGGATATTTTTACGGTTCCCGATTTCCATGGCGGTGAGATAGACGAGCTTTGTGACTTTTTCCATCTTCTGATAATCGGCTTTTTCTTCTGTGTCTGTCTCCTGATGGTAGTCCTCCGTCGTGCCGCAGAAGAACCATACGCCGGGAACGCCGTAACGGATGTACGGGTACTGATCGCTACGGAAGAAAAATCGGTCCGGATGGCCGGGATCTTCGTATTCGTAATCCAAATTCATGTGAATGTGTGCGTCGTTCATCTCATGGATGGCTTTGTCAAATTCTGAACTCAATTTATTCGATCCGATGAGGTAGATGCTGTTGGGATCGTTCCGGCAGAGCATGTCCATGTTGAGCTCCGCGCTCATTTTCTCTACAGGGACCGGACTGTGAGCGACAAAATAGTGAGCTCCGTAGAGGCCTTTTTCCTCGCCCGTATGCCATACGAAGATCACGGATCGTTTGGGTTTTTCGATCATCATGGCTTCGGCGAGTTCAAACATGGCTGCGACGCCGGAGATGTTGTCGTCCGCTCCGTTGAATATTCTCTCTTCGCGGTATCCGATGCCGTCGTGGTGGGAGCCGAAGAGGACGTATTCGTCTTTCAATTTCGGATCGCTTCCTTCTATCGTCGCCACGACGTTGTAGGTTTCGCCTTTTCGTGTATCGAATTGGACGGCAATGTCCAGTTGTTGACCCATCACTTCTTTACCATCCACTCGGCTGCCTTGAGCGATTTTCTTGAACAATTGAGTGAGTTCGGTTTCTGAAATCCTTAAAATTTCTGCTGCCAATTCGTGGCGGATTTCAATCTGATAGAGTGCGGGCGATGTAGTCGCCCAGAACGCGGTTTCCGTATCGATGACTCTTGCTCGTTCTGGATTATCGAATAGAAGCCTTTTTTCAGCAAAATGTTGTTCCCGTTCTTCATTGATGACTGTTAGAATCGCGACGGCTCCTCTTTCCCTGATGATTTGACCTCTGTTCCAGAATAGCCTCCGGTTCTCCCGGGGTTTTAATACATGATCGTCGGGTAACGGGACATCGAGAAAAACCGCGATTTTCCCCGTCAGATCCACATTGCCGTAGTCATCCCACCCAAACTCTGAAGCATGAATACCAAGGCCGAGGAACACAACCTCACCAGACGCTCGACCCGGATCGATATACCTTCCACGAACGCCGAAGGATTTGGCAAAAGAGAAAGTTTGCTTGCTCGTTTCTGTGGTCAATGTGATTGTCGAGGCGGCTTCGGATACCTTCGTGACTTCCAAAGGAATTTCCTGGTAGTAGGAACCGTCTGGCATGAGCGGTTTGAGGCCGATTTTTTCCGCCGTCAATGCGATGTACCTCGAAGCGATCTTGAGTTCGACAGACGGAGTATTCCGTCCTCGGAATTCGTCGGCCGAGAGGAACCGCATGTGAAACCGCATGTCGTCTGCGTGGATGGATTGGAGTCCCTCTTTCTGCGCACCAACAGGGATGGTAATCGCAAGAATGAATAGGACTGCGGCGCATTTTGAGATGGCTTTTCGGACTTTCATGGTGTTGTCCTCCTTTTTGTTTCCTTTTTGTTTTACAATCGTGAATGATCGGCTGCTGTATGCGACAGATCCCGGTCGGCCGCGTAGATTTCTGGGATTTCCACGATCGGCTCGGTTTTTAACCGAAGAATTTTGTGCTCGAGTCCGAGGGCTGCTGCGACGGACGCCTGCACGCCGTGACCCGAGTACCCGGTGCTCACCGAGTAGTTTTTAAGCTTTTCCGGTCTGGGTACGCCGATCAAGGGTTTCTCGTCGGGCGTATCCGCGTAGTGTCCCAGCCAGCCCCGCCTGTCCGTGCTTCCGTACAGTCCCAATGTCTCGGCACGGCGGATGAAGGACTTTTCGGGATGACAGAAGACGGGGAAGATATACTCGAAAAAATATTCATCGAAAACTCGATCCGTGGGCTGGTTATCCTCGATGCCGGGCTTTTCCTTCGGCGGGGTGTAGTAAAGCCAGATTTTATCCCCGTCCGGCCGAATGACACGCTCCCTGAGCATGACCATCCCGTGATCCGTCCTGTACGCCTGCGGCGGTTTGACGATGAGAGGGTATCGCTTGTGGGGCGTGATGCCCAGCCGTTCGCCCAGTATTTTTTGATTCAGTTCGTCCGACCAGACGCCTGCTGCGTTGACGATGTAATCCGTAGGTTTTTTATGGATTCTGCCGGCGTTCGATGTTCCTTTTCGTCCGGATTCATTCACGAATCGGTAGCGTATGTTTTTCACACTCTCACCTTGGGTGTCCGCGCTAACCACCTCGGTGTTCAGATGAAGCTTTCCTCCGAGTTTTTTGAACACAGCTCGGTAAGATGAGATGACGTCTCCTGCGGAGACGAAGCCCGCTACGGGCACGTGGACATATCCGGCGATGGCGTACTGTTTCCTGTTTTCGTTTGGAAGGATGGCTTCGAGGTCGAATCCTTTTCCAGACCATCCTTCCAGATCAAAGTTTTGGGTGACCCAACCGTCTTCGTCCAGTACGCGGGCGTCAAGGTTGAAATTATTCGCGATCCATTCGATTTGCATCGCTTCGTCTTTCGTGTAGCATTCAAGGGGGACGCCTTCCGCATCGAAGAGCGATTTTAGTTTTTGGGCTTGGGTGAAATCCTTTTCCGAGTAGAAGTAGTGATAGCCGACGGGTTTGTAGCTTGCGGTCAATCGGACCGCATCCGTGTCTTCTTTTTTGAATCGGCCGTCATCGCCGAAGTGATCTTCGAGGTTTTGGAAGGCGCGGATGCTCGTCAGGTAGAATCGAATTTCTTCCGATGTGAACCAGTACGTCCTGACGCCCTCGAAGCTTTTCTCCGTGTTCTCCATCCCCAGTTGGCCGCGTCGTTCAAAAAGGTGAACTTCGGTATTCAGTCTTTGCTTGCGAATCTCGCGGAGCAGTTCCGTGGCCAGCGTCGTGCCAATGATGCCTCCGCCGATAATATCTATGCTATGGTATATTTTTGCCATCCTCATTCCAACCAAGCATCGCTAATCTTCCGTTATAATTTACACCAATAAATCGATGAAGCAAGCAAAAAATCGTTGCTTTTGACCTTAAAAATACGTAATCTTTTGGGTATAAACATGGTGATTGCGTTGGTTGTAACAAGGAAAAAAGTGAACAAGCTCAAGAGTATTCTGTCTGAGATGCGTTCTGTCCTCGTCGCGTTTTCGGGCGGCGTGGACAGTACGTTCCTCCTGAAGATCGCTTCAGAGGTGCTTGGGGATAACGTACTCGCGGTGACAGCTTCTTCGGAGATACAGATTGCTGACGAAGTCGATGAAGCCAAGCGATTGGCATCGGAGATGGGAGTAAAGCATGTCGTGATCCGCACGGAGGAAATGGCCGACAAAGCCTACGTTTCGAATACTCCCGATCGGTGCTACCACTGCAAACGAAAGATCTTCTCTGGTTTGAAGGCAATCGCCGTGGAGAAGGGAATTCCGTTCGTGATCGACGGAACGAACGCCGATGATGCCAATGATTACCGCCCGGGTATGAAGGCTCTCAGGGAGTTAAACGTGCGGAGCCCTCTGCAGGAAGCCGGATTGACGAAGGCAGAGATCCGAAAACTTTCGAGGGAGATGGGGCTCCCGACATGGAATCGGCCGGCTTTGGCTTGCTTGGCGTCACGCATTCCGTACGGTGAGCGGATCACGCCGGAGAGACTATCACGGATCGCACGAGCGGAAGCGTTCCTGCGGGACGCGGGAATCGTTCAGGTCCGGGTGCGGAATCACGGCAGCGTAGCGCGCATTGAAACCTCGCCTGAGGAGATGTCGAAAATTTGCGACGGTGAATTCGCAAAACGGATCGTTCGGGCATTAAAAGAGTTCGGGTATACATATGTTGCTTTAGACTTAGAGGGATACCGCATGGGAAGTCTCAACGAAACGGTACAAAGGAATGGATAAAGAAAATATTCGAAAAATACTCCAGGCTGTTGAATCTGGAGCCTTGAAAGTCGATGAAGCTTTTGAACGGCTAAAATCGCTGCCCTACGACGACCTGGGTTTTGCCAAGATCGACACGCACCGCGCTTTACGCATGGGATTCCCGGAAGTTATCTTCTGCCAGGGTAAGACCGCAGATCAGGTCAGGGAGATCGTCCGAAGGATGATGACGCAAAACCGCGTAGTCTTAGGGATGCGGGCCAATGAGGAAATTTATTGCGCTGTCAAAGAAATTGCTGACCAGGTAGAATTCAATCCTTATGCGAAGGCCTTAATCGTAGGAATGAGGCCTGAGGTGAAACACAACAGGTTGATCTTGGTCGTGTCCGCTGGAACGGCAGACATGCCCGTGGCTGAGGAGGCCGCATTGACTGCGGAAGTGATGGGCAATCGGGTCGAGCGGCTGTACGATGCCGGGGTGGCCGGAGTACACCGTCTGCTGGGTAATCGGGACAAGTTGTTGGCTGCCAACGTTCTCATCATCGTGGCCGGCATGGAGGGCGCTCTCCCAAGTGTCGTGGGCGGTCTTGTGGACAAGCCCGTCATCGCCGTTCCGACGAGCGTTGGATACGGGGCTAATTTCCAGGGGTTCTCCGCACTCCTGACGATGCTCAACTCGTGCGTGCCCGGCATCGCTGTCGTGAACATCGACAACGGATTTGGCGCGGGATACATGGCCAGTTTGATCAATCGACTGGGTGAAGAATAGAACGGTCAGAAAGAGGAATTCACCCTTTAGGGTTTCATAGACTGAATGAAAGGCTGAAGCCTTAATTCCAATATATGGGTAAAATTTTGAAGACTGCATACTTTGACTGTTTCGCCGGGGCGAGCGGCGACATGATTCTGGGAGCCCTCATCGACGCTGGGCTGGATATAGACATCCTGAGAAAGGAGCTAAAAAAGCTCAAATTGACCGGATATTCACTTCGGGCGGAAAAAGCAGTAAAAAAGGGTATCGCAGGGACGAAATTCTCCGTCGATGTAACACACGATCATGAACATCGAACGCTAAGGGATATTGTTGGAATTATAGACAAGAGCACCCTTTTCGAGAAGATAAAAACCGACAGCGGAATGATCTTCAGAAGTTTGGCGGAGGCTGAGGCGAAAATACACGACAAACCCGTGGACAAAATCCACTTTCACGAAGTCGGCGCCGTGGACTCCATCATCGATATTGTTGGCGTTGTTATCGGACTCGACGTCATGGGTGTCCAGAAAGTGCGCGCTTCACGCATCCACGTGGGCACGGGCAGGCTCAAATGCGCTCACGGGACGCTTCCCGTACCCCCGCCGGCCACGTTAGAGCTCCTTAAGAACATCCTCATCTATTCGACCGGCATCGAGAGTGAACTGGTGACACCGACGGGAGCGGCCATTCTGTCTACGCTTTCGGAGAACTTCGGAGGGCTGCCTTCCATACGCATCGAGCGTTCTGGGTATGGTCTCGGAAGGAAAGACCTTGACATACCCAATGTACTGAGGGTCATCGTGGGCGAGGAGGAGAGTTCCGCGAATCAGGATACCGTCCAGCTCATCGAGACGAACATCGACGACATGAATCCCCAGTTCTACGAGCACATCATGGAGTCCCTGTTCGCGCACGGCGCCAAGGATGTCTTCCTCACGCCCGTCATCATGAAGAAAAACCGGCCGGGTGTGGTGCTCAGCGTGCTCGCTTCGCCTGAGAAGATATCCGACCTGACAGATGTGATCTTTCGGGAGACGACAACTCTGGGCGTACGGATTTCTGAGATAAAGAAAAGATCGATTTTAGAAAGAGAGATCAAAACCGTGTCCACACCGTGGGGCGACGCGCGGGTGAAGATTCGAGAATTTCATGGAAAGAAGATGGTCGCGCCCGAGTATGAAGACTGCAAGCGGCTTGCGCAAGAGCACGGGCTTCCGATTCGGGAGGTTTTTGATTTTGTGAAGAAAGAGGGAGAAAAGGATCTGGGGAAATAATAAAATCACCTATTGTTTTACAATCAAATACGCTTGAAGGATGGAACATGACCTGTGATTTCTGTGGAGGCCAAACAGTAAAAAAGAAAGTAAAGAGGCAACATTGGCTTCACGGCAAGTTGTACATCATAGAGAATGTGGATGTCGAAGTTTGCTCGGAATGCGGTGAACGGTATGTTCA
>JBDRSZ010000263.1:0-2788 GCA_043824415.1 bacterium
GCCCTAACCATTTGTCAGGCGCTCATCCAGTTCCAAATCACGGATTCCGTAAGAAAAAATGTTAATTCCGAAATTGTGGCATGGCGGGCCGTGATTGGTTACCATGGCGTGAGCCTAAAAACATTTGCTTTTTGATTTGTAATTTTGCATTTTGATATTTGATATTTTCATTTTCAATTTCTTGCGCTCGGTATTATGTCCGTGCTATATCCAACCGACAGATCCTTCTACAAATCGTCCTCCAACGTCGAGGTATCGCCGATCTCTTCTCCCCACTCCTTGGCGTGGAGCAGGCGCCGCATGATCTTTCCGCTGCGCGTCTTCGGAAGCGAATCCATGAATTCGATCTCCTGAGGCATGGCCAAGGGTGATAACTTCTTCCGAATAAAATTCATAATCACCAATTCCGTATCCTCGTTCGCTTCGTACCCGGGCTTGAGGGTTATGAACGCTTTGACGACTTCCATGTTGACTTCGTCGGGTTTGCTGACGACGGCGGATTCGGCCACGGCCTCGTGTTCCAGCAGAGCCGACTCGACTTCAAAAGGACTGACCAGATGGCCAGCCGTGTTGATCACATCGTCATCGCGGCCCGTAAACCAGAAATACCCATCTTTGTCGATGCTCGAACGGTCTCCGGATAGGTACCATCCGTTTTTAAATTTCTTCCGATACGTCTCCTCGTTCTTCCAGTATCCTCGCATCATCGCAGGCCAGCCCGGCTTAAAAGCGATGAGTCCGATTTTCCCAGACTCCTCGTATGGCTCGTACCTCTCGGGATCCAGCACCGTCCCCACGATGCCCGGAAACGGCCGTCCCATCGACCCCGGCTTCACCTTCATACCCGGATAGTTGCCGATCATGATTGAGCCCGTCTCCGTCTGCCAGTAGGTGTCGTGAAACGGCCTGCCGAACACCCTTTCGGACCACATGACGGCCTCGGAATTGAGCGGCTCGCCCACGCTCGTCAGGTGACGGAGCGAAGAAAGGTCATGTTTCTTGACAATCTCTTCACCGGCTTTCATCAGCGATCGGATGGCCGTTGGTGCCGAATACCAGAGCGTCACGCCGTATTTTTCGATGAATCGATACCACGTCTCCGCAGAAAAGCCCATATCGAGAACGCATTGCGTCACGCCCAGGCTCCACGGCCCGATGATCCCGTACGAAGTTCCCGTCACCCAGCCCGGATCCGCGGTGCACCAGTAGATGTCGTCTTCCTGCAGGTCCAGCGCCCATAAAGCGGTAAGGTACTGAGATACCAAAGAATAGTGCACGTGCTGGACGCCCTTGGGCTGGCCCGTCGTGCCGGAGGTGTAGTGAAGAAGCGACGGGGATTCCGCCTTCGTCGGAAAGATCTCAAGCGTTTCGACGGGATCCGCTTCTTCCAGACAAAAAGCCACTTCGCGTTCCTGCAACGGTTTCTTCCCGTCATCATCGACCACGATGATATGCTTCAGGGTTGAGAGTTTGTCCTTGATTAGCCTGACTTTCGCCACGTGTTTTTTCTGGGTAATGATTGCGGATGTCCCCGCATTTTCCATACGGATGAACAGAGCTTCGTCCCCAAAAGCCCCCCAAAGCGGTTGGGCAATCGCACCGATCTTCAGAATCCCCAACACACCAAGATAGAGCTCCGGGATGCGGTTCATGAAAAGGCACACCCTCTCACCGTCTCGAATTCCCAGCCTTCTTAAAAAATCGCCGATGGTATTGCTTACCAGACGAACGTCGTTAAATGTATATCGCTTTTCTCTTCCACCCATCCCTTCCCATAACAACGCTGTCTTATCCGCCTTTCCCATCTGACAGATTCTGTCCGAGCAGTACCATCCGATGTTGATGATATTTCCTTTTTTGTACTCCAATTCTTCTTCAGCAATCGACCAGTCAAAATGCTTGACTCTTTCCTCGTACGACCCGATGTTTGACATGATTCTTGGTAGCCTCCTTTATTTTTCATCCATCTGAAAGTCTCTCCAAAACAACGACAGCCGCAGCAGTCTTTCTATCATGTGAAATCGATACATGAACATGCGTTATATGCTTCTCTTTCAAAATCTCCGACGCCATATTTTTCAATGTGACCGTCGGCTTCCCCAATGCATCGTTCATCACCTCGATATCTTTCCACCAAATCCCATCTCTCAGGCCGGTGCCCAATGCCTTCAGAAAAGCTTCCTTCGCACAAAACCGGCCTGCAAAACAGCGGGATCGCGCACTCAGACTGACGCCTCCCCTACAATACGCAATCTCCTCGTCGGTAAAAACTCTCTCAATGAACGCATTGTCGGATTTCGACAGCGTCTTCCTCATTCGATCGATATCCAATAAATCGATGCCCGTCCCACAAATCATGTGTTTTCCCAATCATTCAAACGAATACTATTCTATGCAAAATTTGGGTAAAATTCAAGAGAAAAATACTGAATACCTGAATGACCCCCATTTTTAGTAAACCCTTTTTCGAATCACAAGAATAAATCAGGGATGGGTGGCTGGCCTTTTTGGTTGCTTGGCGTTCAGAGAAGTGCAGGATCAGAACAAGGGGTGGGCATCCTATCCCGACTCTTTTTTCGGGATAGGGCGAAAGGGATGTGATGTGCGGATTATCATGTCTGCATGTTTCATTCATGAATAAAGATACCGGCTTTCCCGCCTGCCGCCTGCCTGCCGCAGGCAGGGCGGGCAGGCAAAAAGGCCGATTCTTTTGTCTTCAATATCAAATCATACGATTGCTTGATCCCGCTGTGCGGGGGTTCTTTTCTTCTCAAGAAAAGAACAATTT
>JBDRSZ010000264.1:0-17969 GCA_043824415.1 bacterium
GTGCTTGTCCATCACCTCCGCCTATCAGTATGAAATTCAGAGGAACTGCCGGAGGTGTCGTATCATCGGGAGCAATGATCTTGCCACAGGAGAACACTCCAATGCATAATCCCGTTAGGAATAAAAAATGCCGGAAATGCATGTTTTGTTATTCCTCCCTTCAATTGACAGTCACAGTATTCCAAATTCCCGATTCAGTCTCGTACGTTGAATCCTCAGTCTAATTCGCGTTATTCATCATACCATAATTTATCATTTTCTTGCTACAAAGTCAAGATGTTTGACAGGCCATTCTATTTTCAAAGAATCATATTAACGGTGAGATATGATGAATGGTTTTAATCGAAAGGAGGCAGCCTTTTGTAAAGGCTGCCTCCTGAAAATTTCTTTATTTTAGATTCATTTCGTACCGGTCTTTTCCGCCTTTCATACAATCGAGCGCGATCTCGACGTTGCCGCTTCCCGAGAGGATGAACTGCACTGTGCGCGTCCCGTTGCCGGGGATGCCGTTGGGGAGGAGGACACGCTCCGGCCGTTCGTCGACGAGGTTGATGCGTTTCATCCATCGGTCGGTGACGATTCCAGCGGAAACGACTTCGATCTGTTTTCCTTGAACAGTGATGATGTCCGGACGGTTCGTGCGGTTCTTGACCGCGATCTGACTGATGGTGGGCATGGCCCTTTTGTTCAGGACGGTCACCCATATTTTATAGCTTCTGTCGCTGAGTTTTTCCACTTCCACGGTATCGATTTGAACGAGCGGCATCTGATCTGCATGGAAGAGGGTGAACGCAGCGTTTCGGTGACAGAGTTCTTCCAGCATGAACAGGGGCGGGACGCGGCCCGTTTCGCGGACCCAACCGCCGAGTTCGATCTCGCCGTAGGTCGGATGGGTGAAGGGTTTCCATTCGACATATCGGGCTCCCATTTCGACGTAGTCGTCGAATTTGAGTCTCTCCGCCTGCTCGCGCGCACGGGCAGCGAATCGATCCTCATCCTCTCCTCTCGGAGCCGACGGCTTGTTGTAGTACTGGTTCGAACTCCACAATTCGTTGGAGAAGGAGAATATGCCCAGTCCTTCGGCGGTCCAGTTGACGAATCCTCCGTGCACGGTATAGAGGTCCTTCCAGAGAATCATGTATCTGTAGAATGGGAGGATCTCTTCGCCCCGTTTTCCGATAAAATCGTAGACTCTTTGATCTCCCATTGGATAGGTGCCCTGGCTTTTATCTCCGGGTCCGCGGAGGATCATACCGCCTGAGTTGTGATATGCCTGCACGCCGGCGATGTTCGGATGGGAGAGAATGAATTGACCGACGGCGCGGGTTTCCGGGTTGGAGAAGGGATAGTCACTTGCGCCGTACTGTACGTATGGCGGCTGCCAGTCGGTGGGCCAGTTGCGGTTCATGTCGTATCCAGTCGGTCCGTCTTCGTTGATGCGGCCGTCGCCGTCGTTGTCGATGCCTTCGGTGCCCAGGTTTTCGTAATCGCCGAATTCGCCCGTCGGGACGCGCTCCATCAATCTTGGATCCTCTTTACTCAGACGGTAGTCGCCGAATTTGACTTTTTTACGCATCTGGAGGATGAGGCCGTCCCCGTCGATGTCATCGTAGCCGTCCTCATCGAATAGGCCGTCGTTGTCGTCATCCATGGGCTTCATCCCTCCGCGTCCGCCGCCTCCGAAGTTTTTCTTGTCGAACCAGTGGGCGCGTCCATCCGGGTTCACCATAGGAACGAGATAGAACACGCGTTCATCGACGAGCTGGGTCACTTTGTCCACGACGCCGTAATTCGTCATGAGATAATCGATGGTATAGAGAATAGCCTCTGTTCCCTGGACTTCGTTTCCGTGGATGTCGCCGTCGATGTACATCGCGGCCTTGTCCATTTCATTTCCGGTCTTGGGATTGTTGATGGTCATTACCCACATGTCGCGATTCTGGATACTTTTTCCGACGGACTGGAGATTGAGGAACTGAGGATATTTCTTCTCCATTTTCTTTAAGATGTCTATGACTTCGTCGTAGTTATAAAAACGATTGTATGCAAACGAGACGTTGGGCGGGGATTGCGCGAGATTCGATTGCGCGAGAATGAAGCATAGTGCACACAACCCCAATGAGAATGTCTTCTTTTGATAGTGTTTCATCACGGTCTCCTCGATGTGTTATTTCAGGACGATTTTCTCCACGATGTTCCCTGCTTTTTCCGAGTTGACGAGTAGGCTGAGGGATGTGCCGCTTTTTGCTTTGATCATCCATGTCCACTTTTTTGTACCGCCTGATCCGGGAAGGCTGTTCACGAATTCTAATTTATTACCAGCCAGGATCTCGAAATTAGCGCCGTCCAGTCTGGCGACGATGGGTTTCACAGCCCGAGCCCTGGCTCCGTGCTCGAGTGCTGTGGGCAGGTATCCTTTGTTCTGGATGATGCATTCAATTTCGTAGATAGAATCCGCCTTTTTCGTTATAGTCAGGTTTTGGATCTCGATCCTGGGAAATAACTGCCCTAACGATACGACGAATTTTGTGTGTTTCTCCAGGATGTCCGCGGGGGGCGCTTTGGGAGGGTTGGTACGGATGAACGGATCGAAGCCGCCGATTTCGACTTCGCCCAAGGTCGGATGGGTGTATTTTTCCCATGGTACGAATCCGACGCCGTTTTGTGTTTTGTCAATCCACTGAAGCCATTTCACATCGTCTGATGGTATTTTCTTTTCTCCCTGGGAAGACGGAGGTCTTTTAGGAGCCGCGCTCGTGTCTTTTTCCGCTTTTATTTCCGGCAATTGCCAGATGGGCGTGGAGCAGGCGATGACGCCGTATTGGAAGTAGGCCCATTCGTAGAAAGCGCCTCCGGGTTTTTCCGAAGAGTCGTCTTGCCTGCCGGATTTGATACCGACGATGTTTTTGTAATCTTCACTGATTTTCTGAAAGTATGGGAGGTCGTCTTTGTTTATAGTCGTTTCCGCTTTGCGGGCCATGAAGAAACGCCGCATGTCGGATTCATCTTCGGTCGGTTGGGCTGCTGGCCGACTCGGTGAAGGTTTGGGTGTGTTGATGAGATTGTCGTACACAGAATAGGCAAGGACGATGGAGACGTTGCGATGCTCCAGCAGAAAATTGATGAGCGCCCGGGTTTCCGACTCGCTCGTCATGTACTGGCCGGCGTCTTTCTCGAAATAGGGATAGTTGTGCGGAAAATTCCGGTCGATGTTCACGCCGCCGATGGGATCTTCGTTGTATTTTCCGTCATGATCGTTGTCGATGCCTTCCGTGTACAGTGTGAAGAGTCCCTCTTCTCCCTTCGCGGGATCTGCTTTCTTGAGAATCCGAGTTTCGTCAGGATCCGGGAAGTAGGTTCCTTCAGGATCGCGGACGCGCATCTGTGTAATGAAGCCGTCACCGTTGAGGTCCTCCGGCGGATCTTCATCAACAAATCCGTCATCGTCTTCGTCCGTGGGTGTGAGATTCGTGCGCTGTGCCGTCTTGATTTTCGCGAAAAAATGTTCCGATGCATCGGGACTTACTCTGGGGACGAAGTAGCACACATGCTGGTCGAGCATTTGAGTCGTTTTTTCATCCTTGCCATAATTGTTGAGCAGGTACTGAATCGTGGCCAGGACTGCTTCGCTGCCGACGAGGTGGTCTCCCTCGATGTTGCCACACAGGAAAAGTGCGCTTTTTTCGTCGGGGTTCCCTTTCTGCTCGTTGGATACGCGCACCAACCAAATGTCCCGGTTCTCTCGGGTTTTTCCGATTGATTGAAGATGGACAAGGTTGGGATGGGATTTTTCCAGATTTTGTAGTGCGCGCGTCAGTTCCTGATACGAATGGTATCCATCCTCTGGAAAAACCGTCGTTGTACTCAACGCGAACAATAATCCGCAGATGAGTATTGTGGGCCTGTAATTTCTCATTCCGTCTCCTTTCGGTTTTGGTGTGCGGAGGTTCTTTTATTCTGCATTCTGCTGAGGTATTATCATGTTTGTCATCTGAAGATACGACATTCACAGAATAAGGTCAAGATGTTTTCACCTCCTCTTTTCGTTCCGACTGCTTTTTCCCATCCTTTTTCATGGATTTTCATTCCATTTTTTTGTATATTTAATCTGAATGATTCATAGTCAGATTAATTCATAAACCACAGATGAACACGGAGTAAAACACGGAAATTTAAAAACACGGTTAAATTGGTTTGTAATTGTGTTTCAGATTATTTTTTGTTAATTCTCTTCATTTTAATCCAATGTTTTTTTCTTTATCTGTGCTGTTCCGTGTTGATCCGTGGTGAATAATTCGGGTTAGAATTCGGGATTTGAAATTGGTGTTTCAGAATTCAAATCAGGTGGATCTCAAGGGTAAGCGTGTGGAGGCGCGACCGTCATGACGCAAATGAGCGAAGCGAAAAAGGGTCGTACAACTCCGGAGATGATGGCCGTCGCTGAAGCAGAAGGTGTTGATATCAGTGTCCTGAGAGACCGTGTGGCGCGTGGAGAAGTCATCATACCCAAGAATAAAAAGCACGACGGCATTAAGCCAGTCGGTATTGGGAAGGGTCTTCGCACGAAAGTGAACGCGAATATCGGTACTTCCACAGATTGCATGAATGTGCAGTACGAAGTGGAGAAAGCAAAGCTGGCCGTCAGCGTGGGTGCGGATGCGATCATGGATTTATCGACGGGCGGAGACCTTCAAGCGATCCGACAGGCCATCATGAAAGAAGTACGGGTTGTCATCGGCACAGTTCCGATCTACCAGGCTGCCGTCGAGACGATCGGTTCCAAGGGTGCGCTCATCCATATGACTGTGGAAGATATTTTTTCCGTCCTTGAAAAACAGGCCGAGGAGGGCGTCGATTTTTTTACAGTCCATTGCGGCGTGACGCGTAACACGGTTGAACGATTGCAGAATCAAGGACGGCTGATGGACATCGTCAGCCGCGGGGGATCTTTTCTAACGACGTGGATGATTACCAACGAGAAAGAAAATCCTCTATTCGAGCATTTTGATCGCCTTTTGGAGCTCTGCAGGGCGTATGATGTGACGCTGAGCCTGGGCGACGGACTGAGACCGGGCTGCCTGATGGACGCCACGGACAGAGCCCAGGTTGAGGAGTTGATCACCCTCGGAGAATTGACGAAACGGGCGTGGGAACAGGATGTTCAGGTGATGATCGAAGGGCCGGGGCACGTGCCTTTGAACCAGATCAAGACGAACATCCAGTTGGAGAAATGTCTCTGCAACGGCGCGCCTTTCTACGTGCTGGGACCTGTTGTGACGGATGTTGCACCCGGCTACGATCACATTACTTCCGCAATCGGTGGAGCTGTCGCTGCTGCCGCGGGCGCGGATTTTCTCTGTTACGTGACTCCGGGAGAGCATCTCAAGCTGCCGAACTTGGAGGATGTGCGTGAGGGCGTCGTGGCGACTCGGATTGCGGCCCATGCCGCGGATATCGCCAAGGGTTTGCCGGGCGCGATGGATTGGGATATCGACATGTCAAAGGCCAGGAAAGACTTGGATTGGGATAAACAGATCGCTCTGTCGATGGATCCGGAGCGGGCCAGAAAGCTCAGGGAAGAGGGCAAGCCTCGGACGAACGATGTCTGTTCGATGTGTGGAGAATACTGTGCAATCAAGCTGGTAAGGGAAACACTGAAAAAAAAGACGGTGGCTCCGGAACGCTGAGGCGATATGGGCGTTTTATATCGAAATGCTGAAGATTTTGACATATCCTAATCAAGTGCTGCGCGAGTGCGCGGAGCCTGTGGAAATCATCGACGACGACATCCGCAAGCTCATCGATGATATGATAGATGCAATGTACGATGATGATGGAGTAGGCCTTGCCGCGACGCAAGTGGGCGTCTCTAAAAGGATTATCGTTCTCGATGCGGGGAGCGGACCGATGGGTATTATCAATCCTGAGATCGTCCAGTCAGGGGGGGAAGAGCAGACAGCAGAGGAGGGGTGTCTGAGCTTTCCTGGGATTCGTTTCGACGTGATGAGACCTTCGCGCGTCGTTATGCGTGGTCTGGATGAAGAGGGGAGTTGCATCGAGATGGAAGCGGAGGGATTGATTGCTCGCGTGTTCCTGCACGAGATCGATCATCTGAACGGCATTCTTTTCATCGATCACGCATCCAGCCTTCAGCGGAGGCTTTTGCGTGCCAAGCTTCGGAAGTTGGAGAAAATCGCATAATCGTCCGTTTCGGAAGTCCATGTTTTTCGTATTTTTTCTCTCGAGGTAAAGCTGTAAAGATAAAGATCACCGCAAAGGACGCAGAGAAAACAAAAATTTCATCTAATTGTAGATTCGTTCCCTTTTTTAATTCGATAAGTTGTGTATTTTATCCAGTAAAAGGAAAAACCGTTAGTTGACTGAAAAGAAGGACATGGTCGAAGGATTGCTGAAGGGCATTCCCGTATCCGAAGGGATCGCCATCGGCAAGGTATGGGTGCTTGATAGTCTGTGGGATGAGGTTGTCGGTTTTTCTTTGAAAAAAAACGAAATCGAAGAAGAGGTCAAGCGGTACGAACGCGCGCTCAAGGAAGCGGCGCAGCAGCTCATCGAATGCAGGGATCGGGTTCATCACGAGATCGGAGAAGAGGAAGCAAAGATTTTTGAGGCCCACCTCGCTATTCTGAAGGATCCATTCTTTCAGGAAGAAGTCCTTCAATCCATAAAGAATGATCATAAGAACGCCGAGTTTCTCCTGAAGGAGGGTATCGATCGCCGCAGTGAGACTTTCCTTCAGATGAAAAATGAGTTCTTCCGGTATCGGATGGACGACATCAGAGACGTCGGTGTACGTCTTGTGAGGATTTTACTTAGAACTGAAGAAGTAAAGCTCCCGCTGAAGGAGCCGGCAGTGCTGGTGGCGCACAGTCTCACGCCGTCCGACACAGCCAGGATCGATCGCGATAAAGTGCTCGGATTCGCCACGGAATTCGGCGGACCCACGTCTCATGCCTCCATATTGGCCCGTTCGCTCGGTCTGCCGGCCGTCGTCGGCGTGGAGAAGCTGATGAAGAAAGCCCGTAACGGCGATTCGATCATCGTTGACGGGAACGCCGGAATCGTTACCATCGACCCGCCGCAGCGTTTGGTCAAAGAGTACCAGAGAAGGCAAAAACAATTTGATGCCTACTGGAAGCGACTGTCGCAGGATATCGCCCTCCCCGCTGTAACGATGGATGGCGTGGCAATTTCGCTGCAGGCCAACATCGCGAGTACGGCTGATACGAGTATGGCTGTCCAATACCAAGCGGACGGGATCGGACTTTTCCGAACGGAACTTCCGTTTCTGACTGCCGGAAGACTTCTTTCCGAGGAAGAGCAGTTTATCATTTATCGTACGGTCGTCGAGGTTATGAAAGGCAAGACGGTAATTATCCGGACGCTTGACCTTGGCGGGGATAAATTTTTACCGTTTCAGGGAATCGAGGAAGAAAGCAATCCTTTTCTTGGCTGGCGTTCGATTCGTATTTCTCTTCAGGAGAAGGATGTTTTCATGGCACAGTTGAGGGCGATTCTCCGGGCGAGTCATTTCGGGAAAGTGGGGATTCTTTTTCCGATGGTTTCGAGCATCGAAGAAATCGTGGAGATCCGGCAGGTCTTATCCAAGACAGAGGCCGAATTGAAGAAGAAGGGCATTCCTTTCGATGAGGCTATCCGGTTTGGAATCATGATCGAGGTCCCTTCAGCGGCTATTATGTCCGACCGTCTGGCCGCCCATGTCGATTATTTCAGCATCGGAACGAACGATCTGATACAGTATACGTTGGCTGTGGATCGCAATAACGAGAAGGTCGCTAGATTCTATCAACCGCTCAATCCGTCCGTTCTGTACCTCATACATCGAACGATCCAGTCTGCGCAGGAAGCGAATAAACCCGTGTCGTTGTGCGGTGAGATGGCGGGGAATCCCATTTATACACCCATGCTCCTGGGTTTCGGGTTGAGGCAGTTTAGCATGAGTCCTCTCATGCTCCCTGAGGTGAAAGAACGTGTCAGGGCGGTTTCGATAAAGGAGTGCGAAGAAGTGGCCGATGAGATTCTACGAATGTCATCGGCGGAAGAGATTGAGAAGGAGTTGTGGTCATTCAACCGAAAAATCAATAGAAGGCAATCGGTACCTTATATTGGAAGGAGCACCTCTTCATCGGGTGACTGATTCGTGTTGTGATCTTTGATGGAAATGGAGATTCTATTATAATCGAACGAATTTTAATGATTAAATTCTGGAGTTGTGAACATGCACAATGAATTCACAGCGGTTATCGAACGAGACGGGAAATGGTTTATTGCCTACTGTCCGGAAATACCCGGTGCGAATGGTCAAGGGCATACGAAAAAAGATTGCTTGAATAATTTACGGGAAGCGATCGATTTAATCCTTGAAGATCGCCGTGAAGACGCGTTGCGAGGGATTCCTGAGGATGCAGAACGTGAAGTGGTTACTGTTGAATGAAACGGCGAGAATTCATAAGACATTTAAGAAAAAACGGTTGTTATCTGAAGAGAGAAGGGAAGTCCCATTCTCTTTGGTGTAATCCTCAAACAGGACGAATCGAAGCTATCCCACGCCATACAGAAATTTCAAATCGTTTAGCGAAAAAGATCTGTTCAAGTCTTTCCATCCCTGAAGTATAAAGTTTTATCGTTTTAGCGTGAAAACATGTAACGAGGGATTCTTGTTTAACGTGCATCGTATGCCAACTACAACGCACCTCGGAGGTACGTTGCAGTTCTTCTTAGCTTTTATCATCAAACGCTGACTAAAAATTCTTGACTTTCTACAAGAATCTGATTACATTTTTTACGCGATGTTTTGGCGGTGTAGCTCAGCTGGTAGAGCAGCGGAATCATAATCCGCGTGTCGGGGGTTCGAGCCCCTCCGCCGCTACTTTTTATTGGGCGGGATGACCTTTCTGAGAACATGAAAGGTCATCTTTGTTTTGGAGCAGGATGGATCTGTTAAAGAAATTTGAGGACTTCAGCAGGAGCCTCGACTTGTTCGAGAAAGGCGAGCGTATCCTGATGGCCGTTTCCGGCGGGATGGATTCCGTCGTCTTGCTCGACCTCTTCATGAGAATTCGACACTCCTGGAGCCTGACGCTGGCTGTTGCGCATGTAAACCACGGCCTGAGGGGAAAGGAAGCGGATAGGGACGAAATTTTTGTGAGGGAGTTGTCCCGCAGACAGGGGATTTTGTTTTATAGTCAAAAGACGAATGTTCGTGAATACGCAAAAGTCCACCGGCTTTCGTTGGAAGAAGCCGGCAGGGATGTACGGTTCGGTTTTTTGGGATGGGTGCTCGACGTATTGTACTATGACCGTTTGGCTTTGGGACATCAGGCCAACGACCAGGCAGAGACGATTTTGATGAATCTGACGAGGGGCGCGGGTCTGCGGGGGCTGGGAGGGATTCGTCCCATTCGAGGCCACGCGATTCGTCCGCTTCTTTTCGCCACGAGAAAGGAAGTCGAGGAGTACGCCCGAGAGCGTCAATTGTGTTTCGTCGAGGATGCATCCAACAAGGATTGCCGATTCCTTCGGAATCGGATTCGCTGGGATGTGTTGGGAAGGTTGGAAGAAGCAGTCGGCGCTCATGTCGTATCCACGATCTGTCGTGCAGGACGCGCTGCGTCCGAAGCTGATGAGTATGTTGAGAGCGTCGCTCGTGGAATACGGCGACGGATTGCAAAAGTCCAGTCTCAGACAGAAATTATCCTTGATATTTTTAAATTTTTACGTTATTTTAAATTAGTTCAGAAGACGGTTGTCGTTCAGATTTTAAGGGAGGTTTATCAGAAAGAAAAATCGTGGAGTGCATCCGAGATCGATCGGATTTTATGTCTGGCTGAAGGAGGGAGAAGCGGAGGAGTTGTGGAACTGGGATGCGGTATTAGAGTCATTAAAAGTCGGGATCGACTCATATTCTTGAGGAATCGTCCTCGTATCGATGAAATAGAAGTTCAGGTGGGTCAGTTTGTGGATATTAAAGAGATCGGGATTCAGTTTCGGGCAGAGGTTGTATCGAGAAAGACAAAGGATATTGTATACAGCAACAATCCTCGCATTGAGTATTTGGATTATGACCTCCTTTCATTTCCCCTGAGGATACGTTCATTCCGTCCGGGGGACTCGTTCGTACCTCTTGGTATGAAGGGAAAGAAAAAACTGCACGATTTTTTCGTGGATGAGAAGGTACCCAATTATCGCCGGTCGTCCGTTCCACTGCTCGTCGGAGCGGACGGCATCGTATGGGTTGCAGGCTATCGGATGGACGACAGATACAAAATAACAGAAAAGACGACGCATATTCTCAAGGTGGAAATTCACCCTCATTCCCCGGAGGATGCAAGGGCGCCTGTTGAGCGTCGCGCGAGTCATAGCGAAAGGTTTATTCCGTAATAGGATAGGAAACGATTGAGTATGGATATTCCAAGAAAAGATAAGCAGAAAAACGGCAATTTTCAGTGGAAAAAAGCGACGCGGACACTCGTTTTTTGGATTCTTCTTTTTTTAGGCACGGTGTATATCTTGCACATTTTTAACGTGCGCAAGGCGAAAGAGATCGAAATCACTTATACAGAATACCGTCAGTTCCTGGAGAACGGTTCCGTCCAAAAGGCGAGTATACAGGAGCATGAGTTTCATGGAACACTGAAGTATGAAGAGACGATCATGCGGGATAGTAGGACTCTGAAATTTAGCCGTTTTAAAACGACTTTGCCTCCCTTTATCGACAGAGAAATGGATAATGAATGGAGGAATTTAGGAATCATCATTGAATATAAGACTAGTACGACCAATTGGTGGCAACTTCTTTTTAGTATGGCGCCGTTCCTGCTTCTTATTTTTCTTTACTTTTTTTTCCTGCGGAGAATGCAGGGTGGCGGAGGTACAAAAGGTATTTTCAGTTTCGGGAAGAGTCGCGCCAAGCTGCTCTCTGAGAACCGCGCGAAGGTTACGTTCCAGGATGTGGCGGGCGCTGACGAAGCCAAGCAGGAACTGACTGAAATCATTGAGTTCCTGAAAGACCCTGAGAAATTTCAGGTACTCGGAGGGAAAATTCCCAAGGGAATTCTTCTTCTTGGGCCGCCTGGAACCGGTAAGACGCTGCTGGCGAAGGCTGTGGCCGGCGAAGCGGGCGTTCCCTTTTTCAGCATTTCGGGCGCTGATTTTGTCGAAATGTTCGTGGGCGTGGGCGCTTCACGCGTGAGGGATCTGTTCGAGCAAGGAAAGAAGAACGCGCCTTGCATTGTTTTCATCGATGAGATCGATGCGGTCGGAAGGCATCGAGGAGCGGGTCTCGGCGGTGGGCACGATGAGAGAGAGCAGACGTTGAATCAGCTGTTGGTGGAGATGGACGGGTTCGAGATGAACGAGGGTGTCATTCTCCTTGCTGCAACGAATCGTCCTGATGTTCTAGATCATGCGTTGCTCCGTCCCGGACGGTTTGACAGGCAAGTCGTGGTCGATCGCCCTGATGTGCGAGGAAGAGAAGGCATTTTAAGGGTTCACACTCGAAAGATTCCTTTGGCAAAAAACGTCGATCTTTCCATTTTGGCGAAAGGGACTCCGGGATTCTCCGGTGCGGATTTGGCCAATATGGTGAACGAGGCTGCTCTGCTGGCCGCGCGAAGGGATCGGAAGCAGGTAGACATGGTCGATCTTGAAGAATCGAAAGACAAGGTGATGATGGGAGTCGAACGGAAGAGCCTCATTATCAGCGAGGAGGAGAAGCGGAGCACCGCGTACCACGAGTCCGGTCACGTTCTCGTTTCCAAGCTGATTCCGGGAGCCGACCCCGTACACAAAGTCACGATCATTCCGCGAGGCCGCGCCCTGGGTCTGACATCGTTCCTTCCCATCGATGAGAAACACAATTATACGAAGAGCTATTGTGAAGCGTTGATGACGCACATCTTAGGTGGAAGAGCGGCGGAGTGGGTCGTGCTGAAGGAATTGAGTACAGGGGCCGGGAACGACATCGAGCGTGCAACCGAACTGGCCAGGAAGATGGTGTGCGAATGGGGCATGAGTGAAGAACTCGGTCCTGTGACTTTCGGGAAGAAGTCCGAGGAAATCTTTTTAGGGCGGGAGATCGTCCAGCATCGGGACTACAGCGAGAATACGGCCATTATTATCGATCAAGAGGTCAAGCGAATCGTACAGGATGCTTCCGAACGGTCGGAGAAACTCATCAGGAAGAATTTGAAGGTTCTCCATTGGTTGGCAGAGGCACTTTTGGATCGGGAAATCTTGGATGGAGAGGAGATTGACCGCATCATGCAGGGGAAACGTCTCGCTCCAAAGAAATCGGAAGCAACTCAGCAGAAATCCAAGACTGAAAAGTCGGCCGCTACGAAATCCCGATCCACGAAGCCGAAGAAGGACGCAGCTTCAACCAAATAGCTTCATCATACAAAAGAGTGCAGAGAGGCGTCGCATTTCTCAATCGGACGTCCCAGCGCGGCATTTTTTGCAATTCCGATTTTTCTGAACACGGGCGGATTCCCTTGCCCTTTCATCAAATAATATGGATAGACTGCTGTTGCATCCTCCTCTTTATTGGATTGTGTGTGTAGCATTTGCCGGAGGGGTGCTTCAATTACTCCTCTGGTACTTTCGCTCCTCCGATGTTCTGTCTTCACGATCTTTCCGAAGGGCTATGATAGGTTTGTGGATAGGTGTATCCGTCCTTGTATTGTGTGTATGGCTGGTGGGTAAGCGTCCTGTCAAAGATCGATTTCGCGCGGGCTGTTTCCCCCTGTTTTCATCGGAAGCGTGGCTGGATATGATCGTCGCAGACGGAATCAACGGCGTGTTGAAGGAGGCCGCTCCAAAATCATGCTTGATCTATCCCGTTGATTGGAGTTACGATGCCGTCGATGAAGACTCATTGACGCATATCGAATACCTGTGCCGCTATGGAAAACGGATCGGACTGAACCTATTGATCACGGAGCGGGTCCGATCCCTGTTTCGAGAGGGTTGCGGAGTCGAAGTTGTCTTTTTTGACTTAGATCAAACTCGGAGCATCTTTCAACTCTACGATACGCTGGATTTCAAACAGCCCCAAGAGTTTTTCAGTCGGATAGCTCGAAGAACGGCGACTCTGTTTATACTCAACACAAAGTGGTTTTCGGATTTTTATCGGAGACCTCACCTAAATCCTCTCCTTGAAAAAAGGAGAGGACCACATTGTGAAATCCGAAAACCACTTTGGTTCGACTATACTCTTGAATGCGATTCGAACCTCGTCGTTCCTCTGCCGCCGGTCAGGGATTGGGAGCATTTTGGTTCGGGACGGCTCCATCATCTACGCGGCGATTTGGATTCCGCTGAGGCTGCTTTTCGATCTGTGTCAGCCGATTCGCCGGTGCATCCCGTTGTTATGAGAGAACTGGCGTCTGTATTGATAGATACACTAAATCGCTCCAAGGCGATAGGGAGCGATGATGATGGGGCTGCTGTCGAGGCTGCCAGGCTTCTGCACAGCGTTCTTGAGATGGACAGTACCGACGCGCGTGCGAATCGTCTGTTGGGAGATCTGTATATTCAACAAGAATGGTGGAATAAGGCGGAGAAGGCCCTTCGGCGTGCGTTTCAATGGGAATCCGAAGACCCGTTTCTGTACATGTCGATGGCCCGGCTCCATCCATCGCGGTATCGGGCGATGGGATTTCGGAATCGAGAAGCGCTTCTCCGACACGCACTCTTCCTGAATCCGGCGTACGAACAAGCGCGGATTGCTTTGGGGGATGAATTCTATTTTCGCAACCGTCCCGACGATGCTGAGAAAATGTTTGAGCGCCTTCTGGAGATTCATCCGCGCTCGCTGGACGGTTTGCTGGGTCTTGGCAAGTTGTACCTCTTTCGGAATGACGTGCTTAATATCGTCCGCGTGTATGAGAAGGTCTTAACGATAGCGCCTGATTACGCGGATGCGTACTACAATTTAGGCGTTGCCTATTTCAATGACGGGAAAGAGGATGATGCCATTCGTTTCTTTGAGAAGGCTGTCGAACTGGCCCATCACGCTGAGAGCACTTATTTCCTGGGTGTGATATATGTCAGACGAGGCGATCGTGAGCGGGCTGTAGCGTACTTTCGTGAGCGCATTCGCCTTCGGAAGGGGAGGGATGATCCGTTCGCCGAAGAGGCGAGGAAGCATCTGTACGCGTTGCTTCACGAAGAAGAAGAGGAGATGTAAGTCGGATTTGGAGGAAGCGGAGATTCCAGCACATCGAAAAAGACAATTAGTCTGATAAATTCACAAACCACAGATGAACACGGAGTAAAACACAGAAATTAAAAACATATTTAAATTGGTTAATCATTGTATTTCGGATGATTTTTTGTTAATTTTCGTTATATTAATCCAGTGTTTTTTCTTTATCTGTGCTGTTCCGTGTTGATCCGTGGTGAATGATTCAGGTTAGAAAAAATGAATCGGGTTCGTGTTTTTAATTTAGACTGCGGAAGTAGAACGCTCCGCCTCTCCGAGCGGACGCATGTGATGGGGATCCTCAATGTCACCCCGGATTCTTTTTATGACGGTGGTCGGTATTTCAATTGCGATCGGGCTGTGGAGAGGGCGTTGGAAATTGCCGCTGAAGGAGCCGATTTGATCGACATCGGCGGCGAATCCACCCGGCCGGGCGCTGAACCTTTGGACGTTCGCGAGGAGATGAAACGCGTCATTCCCGTTATCGAAGGGCTGCAGGGCAAAATATCCATTCCAATTTCCATCGATACGAGAAAATCGCAGGTGGCCGAAGCGGCTTTCAAAGCAGGAGCGAGCCTTGTGAACGACATCAGCGCTCTCCGGGATGATCCAAATATGGCATCGGTCGTGGCGAAATATCGTGTGCCAGTCGTCCTGATGCACATGAAGGGAACGCCCAGGGATATGCAGAAGAATCCGGAGTACGACGATCTGATGGGAGAGATTTATCTTTTTTTAGAGATGTCCGTTCGCAGGGCGGTGAAAATGGGAATTCAGAGAGAAAAAATTATCGTCGATCCCGGGATCGGCTTCGGTAAAAAATGGGAAGATAATTTTGTCATCCTTAAAAGGATGCAAGAATTTTTACGTTTGGATTGCCCCCTGATGGTGGGCGTTTCGAGAAAATCCTTCATCGGTCTGGCCCTGGAAGTATCCGAGGATGAACGGCTGATGGGAACTGCAGGAGCGGTGGCGACGTGCGTGATGCAAGGCGCGCACATCGTCAGAGTTCATGACGTGAAAGAGATGGTGCAGGTCGTTCGCATCGCCGACCGCATCAAACACTCACATTGAGGGAGAACGATGAATATTACCCTTTTTCGCATTGGATTTTTGCCTATAGGCATTATCGATGTTGTCGATATTGTGTTGGTTTTCTACATTCTTTATCGACTGTATCTCATCGTCCGTCGTACGCGGGCGGTCCAGATGTTTATCGGACTTGTGCTCATTTTTGTCGTCTCCTTCCTTGCTCAGGCGTTCCGGATGCAAGAACTCACCTGGATCTTCCGCAATCTCCGCACGGTCTGGCTTCTGGCGTTCGTCATCCTTTTTCAGCCTGAACTCCGCAGAGTGCTCACCCTGATGGGGCAGAGCCGAATCATTCGTTTCTTTACGAAAGAACAGACGAATGTCGTACATGAGGAAATCGTCAAGGGAACGCTTGAGCTTTCCCGAAGAGGATATGGCGGACTCATCGTCCTTGTGAGAGATACCGGAGTGATGTCCGTCATCGAGACAGGATTGCGCATCCAGTCTATCGTCAGTGCTTCCCTCATCGTCTCCATTTTCAACCCGAGGTCGCCCCTCCACGACGGCGCTGTCGTGATACAGAACGATATTATCGAAGCGGCTAAATGTATTCTGCCACTCAGTCGCGATCCCATATTGGAACATCGATGGGGGACGCGTCATAGGGCGGCCATCGGCATGTCCGAAGAATCAGACGCCCTTGTCATCGTTGTATCGGAGGAAACGGGAACGATTTCTGTAGTGAAAAACGGGGAGATGGTCAGGAATCTGGATTCCCAATCCCTTCACGAGGCGCTGAGTAAAACAATTCGTTAGGATATGTGATCGAACGATTGGTTTATCGCTGAGTAGTTTGGATTATTAATGAATTTGAATAAGCTGCTTAGTCCGTAGGTCCGAAATCCCTACATATAGAAAATGTGTCGGGAAATATCGGACTTACAAATTTGAAAGTCTATTCAGAGTAAAAATTTATGTTGCGAAAATCACGTAAATCTCAAGTTTTTTATTGCATTCTTTAAAAAAATTCTTTATTATTATTTTCATCGGAATCTACATCCGATGCTTTCAATTTTTTCAATTCCTGATTCTCTGCTACTATTATTCTCTTTGAGAGGGGAGAAGGTCAGAGAATAAGGATCGCGCATTAAAATCCAAGCAAGCATTTTTACCAAAAATTTCAGAGTGCATTGATACTGACATCACAAAGAAGATTGGTATGCCCTCACCATGACACTTTGCAGCGTCCTTTTATTTGTGCTGAACACCGGATAGAAAAAATAAAATACAAACAAGGAAGAAGGAACCATGAAAAGGACTGCTAACGTATTCAAACTCGGATTTATCCTTCTGATTTTGCTAACCGCTTTTTCAGCGCAAGCAGACACCTATTACGTCAACAAAAGCGGCGTAGACGACGCAGGAAGAACCGGATTAAACAACACCGATCAGGCTTGGCTGACCATTAATTACGCAATCGGTCGCTCCGAAGTAGGAACCGGTGATATTATTGAGGTCGGGGACGGCACGTATAATGAAGATGTAGGGATCGAAAAATCGATCACTATTCAAGCGGAAAATAAGTGGGGCGCCATCATCGGAGATGGATATGCTTTTGGCATTGGTAAAGTTGGAGGCGTCAGCAATGTCACCATTGATGGATTGAAGTTCAATTCCGACTCAGACAATTATGGAATTATGGCAGGATATGACTACGGCGGCCTTCACACCGCTTCCAATTGCACAATCAAAAACAATTATGTACAAGGCCGATATTACGGCATTGTAGACCATTCAACCACAAATAACTGCACAATCACCGGGAACACGATCATCAGTGCGGGGGCTTGTGGCATGGAACTGAATGGAACCGGCACATATACGATCAGCACTAACACGGTTCAAAATTGCACGGAAAGCGGAATAGTTATATCCGAGAATTTCAGCGGCACGGCTACAGTAAGCGGTAATACTGTCACGGGTAATGGCGGTGCGGAACAAGCAGGCTTATCTATACAAAGCGATAACGTCACCCTGCAGGGAAATACCGTCCAAGACAATGGAGATGCAGGCGTCGCCGTTAGCAGTGGTCTAAGCAATATCAATATTAATACGAACAATCAAATCAACAGCAATGATGGAGTCGGTGTTGTAGTATCTGGTTCTGCAACGATCGAAGGAAATACCATCAACAGCAATGGAAATAATGGTGTCTACATTACAGGATCAGCCACTGTACAGGACAACACGATCAACAGTAACAGCGCACGCGGTATCGAAGTTGAAGACGGTGCCTCAAACGTTGCGATCAGCAACAATGAGATTAAATATAATACCTCAGACGGCGTTATTGTACGATCCGCCAGCAATGTAACTCTCACGGAAAACACGCTAACCAACAATAGTGAAAACGGTGTCACCCTGTATTCAAGTGCTACATTGCGGGGGAATAAGATTGAGAGCAACACACAGGATGGCGTCCTCATCGAAGCAGGCTCTCCCGATTTAGGGCAAGACTCGGAGGCCGGCAAGGGGAGAAACACGATACAAAACAATTCGAGCTATCAAGTTCGCAATTTAACTCGTGAGTTCAAGTAATAAGTGCAACTGTTAGTATGAAGAAAGGGGTTAATTGCTTAAGTTAGTAATTAATCCCAACAATCAAAAACTAACAGGAGCACAAATGGCTTACAAG
>JBDRSZ010000265.1:0-4937 GCA_043824415.1 bacterium
TTTAGCAGTTAAACCATCAAACTCATTCTGAAATCCCATTATGTAATTTACTAAACTATCTTTAAAAACATTGAAGTTATCAACATTTTCTGTTTTGTTTTTTTCTTTATAATCATCTCGCATCTTAAATATGTCATTACCCAATTCCTCTTTTTTCAAATCAACATCGCTTTTAAAAAATTCCATTTTCCTATCAAGAATTTCACTTTCACATTCAATCTTGATAAAATCACCATTAAACTTAAATTCAAGATATTTTGGAATCATAGATATAAGTAGAATAATAATTCCTATAATTGATAAAAATTTATACAGGTTATCCGTAGGTATTTTAGGAAAATTCATTATTGGCATAGTAAGTTACCATTTATTTTTAGCGTATAACACTGGTCTCACCGGTGCTGATGGGTCGGTGGTTGAATCCAAAAGTAAAATAATGTCTAATAACAAAAGAAAGTAGGGGCGTCCTCCGTAATTCTACCGCTTCGGGGTGGTGGAGCCCTAAGCCCTATTCTTTGTTTTGTTGAATTGAATTTCACCAGAGAGGGAAATACCTGTCTAGTATAATTTGTCTCTCTGAAAAACAAGGGAGTTAGACATGTTAATATTTTTAATTATCTTAGAGATCATTGTATTAATAATATCGGCTTGCATAAGCATGCATGAATTTTGGTTAAGGCTTAAATATAGTGCTTTAAATTTTTTAGTAGTTTGGTTGATATGTTTTTTAT
This sequence comes from bacterium, assembly GCA_043824415.1. Taxonomy (GTDB): domain Bacteria; phylum Zhuqueibacterota; class QNDG01; order QNDG01; family DSAB01; genus JBDRSZ01. Next base: position 732 of record JBDRSZ010000265.1, read on the forward strand.
TTTCTCGGGAATAAATGTTTTGGTTTGTTGTATACTTACATACATCAATAGTTCAATATTCCTAAAAAGATTTTCAATTTCTTGTATTTCTAGGTCGCCTGGTTTTGATATATGCGCACCAATCGTTATTAAGCTTAATTGTTTCATGATGCTTTCAAAGTCTTTTCTATGGTCTTTTTCTAAGATGAGCTTTACTGAGAATTGCTTAAGAATTATAGGCCAATATGTTTTAGCAATAATATGAGGCAAATCAGTCTCTTTAAAATTTTTCTTGTCAAGTATTGCATTCATAGCACTCGTTATTGCATTTCTACGACATGGTTCGGCTTCTTCTAAGAAAATAGAAAATGTTTCGATGCGTTTTTTAAGAAGATATTTTTAAAATTCTGTATGTCTGAATAATAGTGCTGCAATTAAAGCACTAAGTATAATTCCTAAAAATTGTAACATTTATTTTCACCTCCTTCCCTTTTGGGAGGTTATTTAGCGGTAGAACCTATTTATTATTATACGGTCTATATGCTTTTGCCAAAAGCATCTACATATATATGAATGAGATGTTCGATACATCATAGATGCTTTTCATCTATGATACTTTTTTTAATCAAAATCAAAAATTGGGCCCGTGTTCCTCTTTCCCGCAGAGGTTTTGCCTCTGCGGGAAAAATAACTATACACCTCTAGCAAAACTGAGGCGGTCATTGGATGTCTGAATATGGACTCTTATTCACTCTTTTTCGGCGCACCCACTTTTCCGATCAGCAGAGAAATGACGAACAGAATACCCGCCATGATGCCAATTATAAGTAAGCTTTGCTGTACTGTTGCTCCCTCCCTTTTAGCCATATCTCCTATCATTTTGGGCACAATTGTCCCTCCGAGCAGGCCGATTGCGAAAATGATACCGAAAATGCTTCCGTATAGACTGGCGTCGAACTTGGCAAACGTCACACCCACGATCGTTGGAAAAATAGGCGCGAATGCAAGCCCAGTGATTAAAATGGCAACAATAGCCAGGATCGGGCTCTTTGTAAGGATCATGAGGACGATTGCGATGACAGATAACAGGGACATGATCGTAATGACCTTCGCTCCGATGGCCGTTAAATTCTTCACACGGGATGCAAGGAATCGTCCAACCATCATAGCCACGCCGAAAAAGCTGAGCACCAACGCTGCATTCGTCGTCGCATTCACCCCACCTCCAAAAAGTTCGGTCATCAGGGGCTTGATCCACGTAGCCATCGTAATTTCGAGGGAGATGTAACAGAACAAAGCAAGGGCAGCGATCAGCACCGCAGCCTTACCCAACAGCTTGATGGCCATAGAGAATTTGAACCCTGTCGCTACCTTGGGGTAGCTCGTTATCAGGGCAAAAACGAGAAAGACGATGACCAGAACACCAAAGATCGACACAGCCGCGCTGTAGCTCATCGTCTTCAGAAAGAGTATAAAAAGCAGGGGTGTGAGCACGTAGCCAAGTCCGAAAAAAGCATTCCCAAAATTGCTCGCACGGGCAGGGTCTTTGCCTTCAAACAGAACGACGGGTATGAGCGTATTACCGACCGTGTTGAGGGACATGGCCCCGATTCCTAACAAGATGCAGGCCAGCATGGCTGCCGAAAAACTCGGCGCAAAGGCCAACAAGAACAAACTACCGGCCGTAACGATAAAACCGACTACGGCCAAAGGCTTATACCCAAACTTGTCGACGAGCGGACCGATAAACAGCTGTACGATACAGCTCGTCAGGAACAGACCCATGACGAGTGAGCCAAATCTTCCTTCGTCGATCCCGAGCGAACCCATCAATTCCACGGATACAGCGCCAAGAATGATGAAGCAGATGGCCAGCGTGAACACAGCCATCAAAGCCACAACAGCAGTTTTCTTGTTCATCGTACTTCCCTCCCTATTCTTTAGAATTTTGATGAAATCATTGTTGTCCATAATAGGAAATATACCTATCGAAAATAATAGAATCAGAACTAATTCTCTGACATTTCTGAAATGAGATTATCATTCTACCGCCCCTGGATTCCTGATTATCCCGACTTCTCTTTTATAACAAAATAATGAAAGTCGGGACAGGAATGACACCATTCCCCCTGTCATTCCCGCCATGCCTGCGGCAGGCAGGCAATCTTTAAGCGGGAATCCACCTATCACCTCTTGATGTTCAACATATTCAAGAAATTGTGATTTCCTATTTTCGACAAGAGTGTTATAAAATATTTTCTGTGTCATTCTGTGGTCTTCTGTGGTTTTCTAATATTTAATGTCCACATGCTTCCTTCTGTTTGCCGATTCGAGAATGGAATCGCAGACGACGGCAGCGCGGTACCCATCCTCGAAAGTAGCACCATACGGGGCGACGTCCTTATTGTTCACGATGCAGTCCAAAAAGTGCGTCAATTCGTGGACGAAAAGATGCTCCCATCCGATGATATGGCCGTGCGGCCACCAGTTTTCCCACCACGGATGGTAGGCTTCCGTGACGAGAACGTTGTGGAATCCCTGCGTCTCCTTCGGCTCTTCGCCGATCCAAAAGACCTGCAGCTCGTTCATCCTCTCCAAATCGAAGTAGAACGATCCTTTTTCTCCGTTGATTTCCAACACTTGATGATTCTTTCGACCGCCCGCAAAACGCGTCGCTTCGAGCGTGCCGATAGCGCCGTTCTCGAATTCGACCGTGGCCACGAAGGCGTCATCCACATCCACCTTGCCCTTTCCTTTGCCGTTCGGCATGGGACGTTCTTCGATGAACGTGCGCGTCATCGCGCTGACGCATTTCATCTCACCGACTAAAAAACGCCCCAAATCGATGATATGCGCTCCTAAATCGCCCAGAGCACCGCTTCCCGCGGTCTTCTTATCCAGACGCCATATTTTCGGAGTCGCGTAGTGGGCCATGATCCATTCCTGCAGATACTGCGCCCGGAAGTGGTATATCCGGCCCAGAGTGCCGCTGTCGATGAGATTTTTCGCCTGACGCACGGCCGGTAAAAATCGATAGTTGAAAGCGACCATGTGCTTGACCTTCGCTTTCTTCACGGCGTCTAACATCTGTTTGGCCTCGATTGCATCCCGAGCCAAAGGCTTCTCACATACGACGTGCTTGCCCGCTTGCGCTGCGGCGATGCACGGCTCTGCATGCACATCGTTGGGTGCCCCGTTGTCAAAAAGCTGAATCCGGTCGTTCTCGAGCATTTTCCGCCAGTCCGTATAAGGAGTCTCATATCCATACCGACGGGCAGCTTCGACAGCTTCATCCTCGACCAATCCGCAAATTCCAATGAGTTTCGGAATCGCGGGAGGCGGATACATCATGTACGGGATTTTTTTATAGGCGTTCGTGTGCGCCTTTCCCATGAAGGCGTATCCCAGCATGCCCACTCCGATTTCCGGCGCCGCACCCTTTGCCTTCGCTCCCTTCATCGTCGTGAATCCAGTTTCTTTGCTCATCGTTTTCCTCGCTGTTTATTATCTAAACGATACACAGAATATTTTCACTCCTGGATGAATAGGATACAAATTTCAAATGCCAAAGCCAAAATGACAAATGAAATCCCAATTCCCTAATGACAAAAAGACCTTTTGACATTGGGATTTTAGATTTTATTTGACATTTAGATTTTTTCATTTGGCATTAATCAAAGAAAGATCGTGTAGTCATTGTTCAATAGCAAATCCTGAAAAATCATTCTTTACCGAACGCCGAATCGAACGCGACCGCCGAAGGCGTGAAGTTCTGCTTACGGAGCATCTCCAGCGCTTCCCTGGCACCGTACTCCCGATCCATTCCCGAATCCTCCCATTCAATGGACAGCGGCCCTTTGTACCCGATCCGGTTGAGCGAGCGGACGATACGATCCCACTGAACATCCCCTCTGCCGGGAGAAACGAAGTCCCACCCTCTTCTGGGATCGCCGAAATCCAAGTGGGAGGAGAGAATGCTGTTCCGTCCGGTGAGTTGGATTTTAGAATCTTTCGCATGGACATGGAAAATACGGTTTGAAAATTCCTCAAGAAAGAACACAGGATTGACGAATTGATGGATGAAATGGCTCGGATCAAAATTGAACCCAAAATTCGGATGATTGTCGACAGCATCCAAAGCCCTGCGTGCGGTGATAATATCGTATGCGATTTCCGTGGGATGGACTTCAAGCGCGAATTTGACGCCTTCCTTCTTGAACGCCTTAA
>JBDRSZ010000266.1:0-4527 GCA_043824415.1 bacterium
TGGCCTCCGTCTCTATTGGTACGTGCCTTAATTTACCGATCCATTCTTCTGTAGTCGATGCCCCGCCCAAAGTCTCAGCCAACTTCAGAGCCACACCGCGCAGAGCATTCGAATCCGAATCCACGGCAGCGTACAAATCGGGGAAAGCCTCTTCACCTAAGACGGAGACCAAAAGACTGAGGGCGGCACAGCGAACTTGATCCTCCTCATCCATTCGATCTCTGAGGAATTCCCTGCAGATCCGAACGCATGCTTCAGGCTTGCCCGATTGGGCGAGCCGCTCGACAAATAGAAGATAAAAAGAGGCTGCTTTGGTATACTCACCCGGTGACGCCGTTTTCAACATTTCAGCAAGAATCTTCTCGGACGACGGATCTCCGATATTCGCCAGTGCCCAGAGCGAGATCTGTCGCAGATCCACGTCTTGATTTTTTGTATAACCTGTAATCGTCTTAACCGCTCTTCGACTTCCCAGTTCACCCAACGCTTTAATCAGAGCGATTCTTCTCTTCCCCTCCGACTTCTTCAGTGTTTCGAGGAGCGCTTTTTCCGCTTTCGAAGAACCGATAGAGACCAAAGCCTGCGCAGCCGGATCGCAGAGTCTGTCATCCATCAGGAAATGGGACAGCGGTTTTACCGAATCGTCATGTCCTAAAAGCTGAAGTTGTTCGATAAGGAACGCCTTCACCTCAGCATCGACGGATGCTTTCAGTGCATCCGTATAAACCCTCTCGACAATGCGTCGCTCGTCCTTCCTGCCCGCAGGACTGCTGACGTAATGGGCCAGTCCGTTCAGAGCATACCGAGCTTGCGCATCGTCTCCTTTCCCTGAAGGCACGAGCATGCGACAAAGTTCAATAATTCCCTCTGAACCGGATTGGACAATCGCCCGCGCCAATCGATCCCGTTCCTCCGTACTCTGAGCCGGAAATTGCTTGAGCAGGTCAGGAATCGTAATCCTTTTTTCTTGTGCAATAAAGGCGGATTGAATGCACATCACGAACAGAACAATCATCGTTTTATAGTTTTTGAAATGGCTCATCTTTCAATCTCCAGATAGTTTGCTGACAACTGTGACGCCGTTCATACGTGCCACGGTGAGCGCATCGGCTGATGGACGAGACGATTGGCCTCTTCATCCCCGATGAATACTTGTTTTTCCGGATCGAACCGAAGCGGCCGTCCGAGCCGGACAGCAATCTTGCCTAAATTTACGAGCGTACACGACCGATGGCCGTTAACCTCGTTCAGCGCAAACTTCTGCCGCGTGCGCACTGCTTGGTGGAAGTCGGCAATCTGAGGTTCGGGGTCCGTAAGCGATGCCACTGTCCTATCGAGATCGGGTATGTCCGATTTCAACCCCGGATACAGTTTCCCCTCCGGTCCCTCGATGAACGGCGCGCGTTTGTCCTTGTTCTCCCCGTCCAGGATGATCTTGCATCCGTCGGCGTAGGTCAGCTCGATGCGCCGCCACGCCCCGCACGCATCGGGATGCTGCTGGGGCGCGTCCGCCTCAACCGCAATGGGACTCGTGTCGTCCTTCTCCAAAATGTACTGGACCGGATCCAAATAATGCATGCCCATGTCCCCCAACCCGCCGCCGTCATAATCCCAGTAGCCGCGGAAACTGCCGTGCACCCGGTGAAGATGATACGGCTTGACAGGCGCCGGCCCCAGCCAAAAATCGTAGTCGAGACAATCAGGAACGGGCTGCGGCACAAGATCCGTCCTCCCGCTCCAGTAGAACTTCCAGTCGAATCCCGTCGTCGCGCTGACAGTCACTGTGAGCGGCCAGCCTAACAGACGGTGCTGGACGATTTTCTTGATGGGTTTCACTGGTGTACCGAAGCCGTAGAAATTCCCCTCAAACCGGAACCACGTGTTCAACCGGAACAAGCGTCCATACTTCTGCACCGCCTCCACGACTTTTTGCCCTTCGCCGATCGTTCGCGTCATGGGCTTCTCGCACCAGATGTCCTTCCCCGCTTCCGCTGCAGCGATGGCAATCAGCGCATGCCAGTGTGGCGGCGTCGGAATGTGGACGATATCGACATCCGGCCGGGCCAAGACTTCACGGAAATCCTTATACCCCTTAACACTTTCATCCGACATGTCCAGAGCTTGCCTCAGATGTTCTGCGTCGACGTCGCACACAGCTAAAAGTCTTCCTGCATACTTCAAATGACCCCTTCCCATTCCGCCCACACCGATGACCGCCTTCGTCAGCTCGTCGCTCGGTGCTGTATAGCCCTGTCCGCCGAGGACACGGCGAGGTACGATGGAGATCGTGGCCAGCGTCGCAGCGGAGACCTTCATAAAATCCCGACGTGTGAAATTCTCCTTCATCAATAGACTCCTCACCATTCATTCAATTTTGCGTTTCATATTCAGCCGCTATCATTCCCAATTCTTCGGATTATTTTTATCCACTTCCCATTTCAAAGGATTGTTGATAATGTACCTCCGAATGTGATACAGCGATTTTTCCGACCGAATGATATGATCGTAAAACGATCGCTGCCAATCAAAATCATCGACATGAAATTGGTTTCGAAGAGTCTTTTTGTATACGTCCTTAAACGATTTGACGACCTTGGACAATAAACCATATCTTTTATTCATGGTTTTGGTAGGGACAGAACATTGTTCTGTCCCTACGTTTTTTTCACGAATGACAATAATCCCATGAATATGATTCGGCATAACAATATATTCATCAGTGTCTACATTTCGATAATGAAAGGGGATATTCTCCCATATCTGACAAGCAGTCTCTCCATACGTATTATAAATCATCTGTTCTTTCTCAACCTTACCAAACCACTCAATTCTATCTTTCGTACAGAAGGTGACATAATAATATCCAGGGGATGAATAATCGTACTCATTCAACCGCATTGATTTTCTTTGCACAACACCCATACTGTTCGAATCACATTGGATGCTTCATCCCAATTCAGAACTAAAAGATCATCCCTCCACCCTCCATACCGGACGAACATTCTTCCCTTTCCGTCCGGTCAGGGAATCACCGAGATCTTCCCTCGCCTTTTCGGCCAGAGCTTGCAGCCGTTCCACGACATCGGGATGCTGATCCGTCACATCCGTCGTCTCGCCGATGTCGTTCTCCAGATCGTACAGCTCCAAGCCGGTTTTGCCCCTTGCATACGGTCCGGGAAAACCATCGTTGCCCGGCTCCACGCCCTCGTACGACCGATATTCATGCGGAAAGTGCAGCTTCCACTTGCCCTGCCGGACGCACCGGAGCTGTTCACCGTAGTAGTAATAATAATGATCCCTCGGGTTCGCGTTCTTCTCCCCCTTCAGGAGCGGGAGGATGTTAACGCCGTCTATCGGTCGATCCGGCAGAGGAGCGCCAGCAATCTCTGCAATCGTCGGAAGGAGGTCGATCGTGGCGGCCATCCTCCGACAGACGGTTCCCGCCGGTATGTGCCCGGGCCAGCGCATGATGCAGGGAACGCGCGCGCCTCCCTCCCACATCGTACCTTTGCCCTCCCGAAGCGGACGCGCCGAACCCGAATGATTCCCGAAATTCAACCAGGGGCCATTGTCGCTCGTGAACACGATGAATGTGTTCTCGGCCAGCCCATGTTTTTCTAAGGCCTGAAGAATCTGTCCGACAGACCAGTCGATCTCCATGATGACGTCGCCGTACATGCCCTGTTCGCTCTTCCCGCGGAATTTGTCCGATACTCCTAACGGAACGTGGGGCATCGAATGGGGCACATACAGAAAAAACGGCTTGTCTTTGTTCCTTTCGATGAACCGGACCGCCCGCTCCGTGTACCGCGTCGTCAGTGTAGCCTGATCGTCCAGCGTCCGAATTTCATCAGCCGTTTCATTCCCGTCGATCAGATGCAGCGGAGGATAATTCGCTTTTCGATGAATTTGTCCTTCATTTTTCTCGGTGAATGGTATGCCGTCGAAGTCAACGGGCCACATGTCATTCGAATACGGCAGGCCGAGGTATTCATCGAAACCTTGTTGAAGCGGAAGAAATTCTGTGTGATGGCCCAAATGCCATTTCCCGAAAATCGCAGTTGCGTACTCCTTTTTCTTCAAGACTTCGGCAATCGTCTGTTCTTCGGGATGCAGGCCGACTTTCGCTGCGGGACCCAGCGCTCCCTGAATACTCACGCGCATGTTGTAGCATCCGGTTAAGAGTGACGCTCTCGAAGCGCTGCACACAGCCTGGGATACATAGAAATCCGTGAAGCGCATTCCCTCCGCAGCCATGCGGTCCAAGTTGGGCGTTTGGAATCCCCTCGCCCCGAAGCAGCCCACATCGGAATACCCCTGGTCGTCCGTGAAAATGATGACGAAGTTTGGCTGCTTCCCGCGACGTCTGAGATTGATGCATCCTGGAAGGGTCGCTGCTACCGATGCCAATGCAGCCTGTTTCAAAAATTTTCTGCGTTTCATGCGCAACTCCTACTGTTTAGGTGGGCTCCACCTCAAAGGTGGAGTCCACCTATCGCGGATTCAAATCTTCCTTCAAGAATTTTT
>JBDRSZ010000267.1:0-12923 GCA_043824415.1 bacterium
TAATAGAGGAGGCTGTATGAGGAGACGCGTATCTTATGTGTTCATTTTTTTCATGTTTGTTTTACGATCTGTCTATTCACAAGAGGCCGACAGCACCAGCTTTACGAAAGTCGGGCAGAGGGTACCCGAATTTTCGGTGACGACCATAGATGGACAACACATACAGATGGGCGGGTTGAGAGACAAAGTGGTCTGGATCAATTTTTTTGCCACCTGGTGCGGACCCTGCATGGAAGAGATGCCGAGGCTGGAAAAAGAAATATGGCAGAAATTTCGGAATACCGATTTCGTTGTCTTGGCCATAGGAAGAGAGCATTCTGCGGAGGAATTGCGGGTATTCCAGAAGGAGAAGGGATTCAATTTTTTAATGGCACCCGATCCGAATCGGAACGTGTACAGTCTGTTTGCCACGCAGTCGATTCCGAGAAATTACATCATCGGCAAAGACGGAAGGATTCTCTACCAATCCATCGGGTATACACCGGAAGAATTCCAGGCGTTGTATACTCAACACAAAGTGGTTTTCAGATTTTTATCGGAGACCTCACCTAAATCCTCTCCTTGAAAAAAGGAGAGGACCACATTGTGAAATCCGAAAACCACTTTGGTTCGACTATACAATATGATAAAGCGTTTGCTTAATGAATGAATTGGATGTTTTATACAGGAGGTTCAATTGTCCGTGACGATGGAAAAAATCGTCTCCCTCTGTAAGAGAAGGGGCTTTATTTATCAGTCGAGTGAGATCTACGGGGGCATCAACGCTTGTTACGATTACGGACCGCTTGGCGCAGAGCTGAAGCGGAACGTTAAGGATCACTGGTGGCGGTCGATGGTCTATGAAAATGAGGACATCGTGGGATTGGATGCCGCCATTCTGATGCATCCGAAGGTGTGGGAGGCTTCCGGTCATGTGTCCAGTTTCACGGATCCGCTCGTAGATTGTCGTGTGTGCAAGCAGCGATTCCGGGAAGATGAGATCGATCCAAAAAAGCTCGAAAAGAGGCAATGTCCCCACTGCGGCAACGCAGGCTCCCTCACGGAGGCCCGCCAGTTCAACCTGATGTTTCGTACCCATATGGGCCCGGTGGAAGAGGCGGCGTCCGTCGTTTACTTGAGACCGGAGACGGCCCAGGGAATTTATGTGAATTACAAGAACGTCCTGGATTCATCACGACAAAAAATCCCGTTCGGCATTGCGCAGATCGGGAAGGCTTTCCGGAACGAGATCACACCCGGCAATTTTATCTTCCGGACGCGCGAGTTTGAGCAGATGGAGATGCAGTATTTCGTCAAGCCAGGCGATGATGAATCCATCTTCAACCTATGGAAAGAAAAAAGGATGGCATGGTACATCGGGCTTGGAATACGAAAAGAGAAGATCCGTTTTCACGAGCACGGAAAGAACGAGCTGGCTCATTATGCCAAAGCAGCATTTGATATTGAGTACGAATATCCCATCGGCTGGAAAGAGTTGGAAGGAATTCACAACCGGACGGACTACGATTTATCCAGGCATCAGGAATATTCGGGAAAGGATCTGACGTATTTTGACGATGCGTCCCGAGAACGGTTTGTTCCATATATCATCGAAACCTCCGCGGGCGTAGACAGGACTGTCCTGACCTGTCTGATCGACGGATACGAGGAGGAGCAGCTGGAGAAGGAGACGCGTACCGTGCTGCATCTTCACCCGAGAATCGCTCCCGTAAAAGCGGCGGTCTTCCCGCTCGTCAACAAAGACGGGATGCCCGAACTCGCAAGGAAGGTTTTTGAAGGCCTGCAGTCGGACTTCAATGTTTTTTATGACGCATCGGGTGCGGTGGGCAGGCGATACCGACGGCAGGACGAAGCGGGGACGCCCTTCTGTATCACAGTGGATTCTCAGACGCTCCAGGATGAGACAGTGACGATACGGGACAGGGATACGATGAAGCAGGACAGAGTGTCCGCAAGGGGATTAAAAGGTGTATTAAAAATGAGGATTGGGGGAAATCAAGAAAGAGGAATGTAGAATGAAATATCTGAAATCAACATTACTTTGCATGTCTTTTTTCATAGGTTTCGGCTTGGCACAGCAGGGATTTTCCAAAGAGAAAAAGGAAACTGAGAAGAAGGTACAGTGGCAGAAAAAACTCATCGGAGCGATCAACCTGACGCAGATGTCGTACAGCAACTGGGCTCAGGGAGGAGAGAATTCTATCGCATGGAGTATTCGTATTGATGGAGAAGCCAAGCGGAATGGAGGGAAATGGGAGTGGCTTTTTACGAATTGTATGACTTTTGGACAGAATAAACAAGAAAAACTGCAAGCTCGGACAACAGTCGATAAAATCGATATGGACGGTGCAATCACTTGGAAACTCGGATCCAGGGTAAATCCATATTTTGGCGTGGGTGTTTTAACGCAATTCAGCAAGGGATATGACTATAAAAAAACACCTGCCATGCCGAAATCCAATTTCTGGGATCCGGCCTATATGACGCAAAGTGCCGGGGCAAGGGTGCGGATCAAAGATGTGTTCAACAGTCAGTTGGGGATCGGCCTGAAGGAAACGATGACCGATCAGTATACACGTTACAGCGATAATCCGAACACTGAGGAAGTAGAAAGGTTTCGATTTGAAACAGGGATCGAATCGAAATCGAATCTGAATGCGAACCTGATGAAAAATTTACAAGTACGTTCCAAACTGGAGATGTTCTCATCTTTTGAGCATTTCGATGTCGTTGATATTAGATGGGATTCGATATTCACGGCAAAATTAAACAAGTACATTGTTGTCACATTGAATATTCAGATTAATTACGACAAAGATGTGATCGATAAGGTGCAAGTAAAGGAAATGGCGGGCATAGGATTTAGCTATAATTTTATTTAACGTCAATTTAACGTAAATTTCTTCTTGACATGCCGTCAATTTTTTCGTAACTTTGAAAAAATTTTATCATTCACATCATTCTCATAGGAGGTAAACATGGCTAGAGGCAGGGGAACGGTGAACAAAGTGATTTTGGTGGGAAGGCTTGGGGCTGATCCCCAATTAAAGTACACACCTTCAGGAAAGGCCAATGCGAGTTTTAACGTGGCAACGAACGCTGTTTGGAAGGATCAAGAAGGAAATCCGCAGGAGAGGACGGACTGGCATAGAGTCATAGCTTGGGGAAAGCTGGCAGAAGTCATGGGTGAATGGCTGAAAAAGGGGAGCTATATTTATTTGGAGGGCAGGCTCCAGACCCGAAGTTACGAAGACACCAACGGTGTGAAAAAATGGATTACGGAGGTAGTGGCAACGGATATGGAGATGCTGGGCAAGAAGGGTGAGAGTGCCCCAACAGAAGACATTCCCCCGGATGAAGAAGTTCCTCCCGAAACCGGGGAGGCGGAAAATCTTCCCTTTTGATCGTTCATCTCACGGATAGGCTTTTGAGGACCGGAGTGCACAGCACTCCGGTTTTTTTTATCGTCATTTGTAAATCAGAGATATCGGATGAATCGCTTGAGCAAGCCTTAAAGCTCTTTAAGAGATACGGGGAGCTGCAGGCAGGGAAATTGGATTTTTATCGTTCCTTTTAAGATTTTCGCGTTTTCTATTTTCCCGGACTGCAACTCGTACAAAGCCCGCCATACGAGCATTCTTGACACGTAATTTTTTATTGCATCAGAATACTGGTTGTCCTTGGACGGGAAACGAATGTCTATGTTTATCGACTCCGAAGGGATGTAATCAGTGGATGCAATCGCACGGAAGAAAAACAGGTCGGGGATGAGACGGACATTCACGGGCAGGATGATTTCTCCCCGTCTGAGTTCACCCTCAACCAACTCAGGACCGAGGAAAACAGTCCTGTTTCCTATATTGGTTTGGATGATTCGTGCGATTACAGTCCTGTATCGGCTCTCCAATAAGAGAGCGTCATAGTCGCCTCCGCGCTCGAAGGGTGCCAGAGCCGCCAGAAAGGATTCGACTTCGGGCCGGATTTTTCGCATGACGTCAGGACAGATGTTGCTTAGCTGGTCGTAGTACCAGGAACGCCGAAGGAGTTCTTTATCGATGATCACAACATCTCTCCGATAGTCCTCGACAAACTGGAAGTAGTATGAGGGAGAGATGAGACAATCCCACTGATAGGTCAGAAGAATGGCGTTCTTGGGCAGACTTTCCAACGCCTGCTTCGTGTAATCTTCGAAGACGTAGAGATTGCTTCGGTCAGCCTCCGAAGAATGGGCAATGGCTTCAACCAGCACACAGATCGGCAGCATTCCGAGGAGCACAGCGCGCCAGCGTGTCTTCTTGAAAAAGGAAAGCAGTCCGTGCACGCCGACCGTTATCCAAACCGCGAGCACGATGTAGGCCAAGAGAAAATAGGTGTCCAGGTCATGGATGTCGTAATTGATGGCGTATATGACCGTGAACGAAAACGTGATGGATAAAAAAATGCATAGACGGGGAGCCTTCCATAGGGTGAAGACGAATCCGACGAGTCCGACGAGCAAACCGATGACTGTGAATTCGCCGGGCAGGTTTTGGAAGAAACGTGTCAAATTTTTTAGCGCAACATGCGAAGAGGAGAAGAGCCAGACGCTGTACTGTTTCCCGGTGACATGCCTGATAATCCTCTCCCAGTCGGATGGATTCCCCCAGTTGAGCGTCGGATTTTGAGCCGACCTGATGGGAAGATAGAGATAGACCAGACAAATTATCGCTGTAAAAATGCCAGCTGTGGTCAACAGGGGTCTGATGGAAGATGGGCGAAAACCTTCTTTTTTAAAGAAGAGATAGGCCGCACCCGGCAGGATGAAAATAGTCGTCATATGGTTGGAAAAGGCGAGGGCGACGGCCACTCCTACCCACATCCAGCATTTATTCGATAGAGTTTCATTCGTGAAGGTTTTGAACAGAAAGTAGATCGCTGCGATGATGAGGCAAGCGTGGAGAGAATAGACTTCCGTCGAAGTGCTCTGCAGCCAGAAAGTCCGACCGAAGGAGAGGAAGAGCGCACCTATAATGGATGATATGAGTCTTGAAAAAGGCATATCGGCTTTTTCGTTGTTTGTGGATGTCGCATTTTTCTTCGGGCGGGAGTGTTTTGCGATTGTGCTGAATGATGGAGAAACGAAATGAACGAGAATAACATGGGTTGATTTTATAAAGAAAAGAATTCCCAAAACACAGTAGACTAAGGAAAGAAAGTTAAGTTGAAATATTTTTGAATGGCTCAGGGGGATGCAGAGAAACAGGTATCCCAGGAGGGTGAACAGAGGATACCCCGTGGGATGAGCGATGCCGAGGGTCGATTGTACGGCGGCCAATTCGCCGGAGTCGATCTGGACAACGGTGGGCGAGAGTGTGCGGTAGTACACGATCGCCACGAGCATGACGACAGCCATGGTCGCGAGACGGAGGACTCTTTGATTCGGTTTCATGTCTTTGGGATGATGGATATGGTGTTATTCTAAGATCAAGGTGTTTGTTCGTCTATAACGTTGCGGTGCTAGTAATTTACATTCAACTGAAGTGTCGCTGTACGGGGAGGGCCCATGTTGGCCGGAGACATGAGATAGTTATATTGGAGGATGTTGTCTATGAGGAACCGCACGGCGAAGTGTTCCTGAAGCACTCCAAAACGACACGCTACAACGTAAGTGGGGACGAGTTTATCTATGTCTGTGATGTAGGCTTTGTGGTATTCATCGACCCGCTCTATTTTACTCAGATACCTAAAATCAATCCCGAAGGTTAACGGAAGGAGCATCAGATCATTGGTGATGTAGACGGTGTGTTTCGACCTGTATTTAAGGGGAGCGCTTCTCTCTCCCGGAGTCAGGTCTTTCGAATGGATGAACAAATATCCGATTTTTGTCGAGACAAGCCGGGACCACCAGTCGGTTCGTTGGGAAAGGTCAATGCCCCGGACGCGCGCTTTAATGACGTTCTTGAAACGCACGACGACAGCCCCATCCGGGTCGGTGTCGAGCTGGGGTTCGATGAGATCGTTGTAATCCGTAGAAAACAGGGCGAGGTCGAGACTCATCGATTTGGTCAGGGCTTGCTTTATTCCGAATTCTATGGACTTGCTTTTCTCAGGACGAAGATCCGGGTTTGGCGATACCCTGAGTCCGCCTGTAAACGTTGATACAAACCGTTCGCCGATGGAGGGAGCCCGGAATCCCTCGCCGTACGAGATGCGGATATTCGTGCGGGACAGAGGATTCAGGTTTAGACCGAGCTTTCGCGAGAGTTCGCCCGTGGACTCTATCTCGTCGCCGCCTTCCCAGTCGTACCTCGTTCCGAGCGTGACCTTGATTTTCTCCCATAAACGCTGTTCGTATTGTACGTAATAAGAAGCGCGCGAGAATCGGCGGTGGCCGTATTGTATAGACTCCACTTGATCTCTCTGGAAATCACCTCCGAGAACCATGATGCCGTTTGCGCTGACCTGACAGTTCAATTGCGCTTCACCGCCCTTGGTCGTTGCGGTAGAGGCCCTGAATCGGTCTCTCTGCAATTCGGCGCCTTCGCTTATACTCTGGAGTCGGTCCTCCGTAGAGGCGCGGTTGTATCTTCCCTTGATGGAGAGATAAATGCGATTGTTCATTACATAATCGATGGATGGAAAGGCATACGTATTTTTCATTGTAGAACGTGTTCTGAATCCGTACGGGTCGGAGCCGTTCCCGTAGGGCTGACTCAGTCCTTTCCAATAGATAAAAAAGCCACCCGTATTTTTTCCGTAGCCGGACATGAGGTTGAATCGAAGGTTCGGATTGAACCGATAGCCGAGAGAAGACATGAGGTTGAAAACTTGGTGGTCGTCGTTCTCTTTGAAGCCTGTTGTCGATTGGTAATTAGATGAGAGGAGGGCCGAGAGGGGCCCTAATCGTGTGGTGATGTCGATGGCGGTTCCTTCAAAATGATTTTTGTCGTCCGTCCATTGCCACTCTTGATGCGAGGGTCGGCTGTACAGGCCCGTGAAAGTTCTGACGTTGATGTGGCTTCCCTCATCCGGTTCTTCGGTGATGATGTTAATGACGCCGCCCATGGCGCTTGACCCGTAGAGGGCAGACCCCGAACCTTTCATGACTTCTATTTGTTTAATGTTTGATGTGGGTATGGCGTACCAGTTGACGTTCCAGATATCACCCGCCATGAATGGATGGCCATTGATGAGTACGAGAACGCGACTTCCGACACCCCAGTTGAAGCCGCTGGAACCTCGGATGGAGATCTGGCCGCCGTCGAGAGCGTTTACTCCCGGGACATATCGCAGCGCTTGATCGACGGATGTGATGTGGCGGTCGGTCAGTTCCTTTGCGGGAACCAGGCTCAGGCTGACGGGGATGTCGCTCAGCGACTGCTGGTAGCGGCTGGCAGTCACGGCGATTCCATCCATGAGAATGACGGTTTCTTCGAGGGAGAAATGGAGTTCGATTTTCTCTCCTGGTTGCACGCGTACGGTTTTTTCTTCCTTTTTATAGCCGATGGCTGAAACCATGATGGTGTATGATCCCGGCGGAATCTGTGGGATCGAATACCAACCCTGCCCGTCCGTAGCGGCTCCGAGCATAGTTCCCAGAACAAGAACGTTTGCTCCGACGACGGGATTTCCCGTGGTTATTTCTATCACACGTCCGGTGATTTGAGATGCTCTTTCCGTTCTTACGCGCTGGTTTTGACCGATGGCGGCAGCGGCAAAGATGAATGATAAGAGCAGCCAAAATTTCTGACGGTTCATCGCAAATCCTCTTTTTTTCTGTAGAGGACAAAAGAGGCATTCGATTTCCCTAATTGGGTCTCGGTGGGCAGCACCAAGTGGAAGACGAAGAAAACGGGGATCTGGATAATACCTTCATAATCAAAAATATTTGGCAAAGAAATGAGATCGATGCGGTTTTGACTGGCTGTGAAACCGAGCGTGTCGAAATTGAAATGGGTCGATCTTACGGGCAATACAAGAATTATATCTTCAGCGACCCGGAACGGACCCTTGCCGGATATTGTATCGTTAATGGTGATGGTGAAAGGAATGGGCGTGCCCAAGAGGTATACCGAGGGTTTTAGTGTGAGGAGCGCTTGAACAGAACAAACGCCAGCCACACTAAAAGAAAAGGCGCCGTCGAGTTCGGTGTCGATAATGAGGGAATCGACGACAGCCGGGATTTGAGATTCGTCCAGGATGGTCAGCGTTACGGGATTTACCGGATCGGGGATCCAATCTCCCACGGGATTTCCGCCCTGCGGTTGAATGGGGAAACCGTTGGTGAACAGCGGCTGTTCAGGAGGAGTCAGGCCTTTGTTGCATGCCGTAATTAAAAATATGAATGAATAGAATATAGCGAGGCGGTGCATTGTCAAAACTCCCCTGTAATATGGGACATGCTGATCGTAATGTAATAAAAACTATTTGGAATTTCAATGGCGATGGAGATTTTTATGCATGATTTTCCGTGTTTCGTGCAACCGGTCGTCGGCCGGGATATCCGCGAGATATTGATTCATGTTTTCGTCGTTTTCCGCCCGCAACAGTTTATTGACATATTCGATGATGCTTGCAGGGAAGATGTTTTCTCGTTCGTACAGATGTCTTTTTTGGAGAAGTATTTTGGAAGACTCGACGCAACTTCTTGGCAGAGCCGGAAGTTTGCTCAACAATTTTTCATCTTGGAATATGTTTCCGGTGACATATAATTTTTCGGCGATATCGAGGGAATCCGAGGACGTCATTCCCCATTCCGCCGCCATGACAATGCCTGCCAACAGGAGGTGTGTGATG
Organism: bacterium; assembly: GCA_043824415.1. Classification (GTDB taxonomy): domain Bacteria; phylum Zhuqueibacterota; class QNDG01; order QNDG01; family DSAB01; genus JBDRSZ01. The sequence goes on from JBDRSZ010000267.1 coordinate 8,776, forward strand.
GCGCTCCCGTCCGGACTGCGCAATTCGACGGTTTGGCGGCTCTCAATTTTGTTATCGATGTCGCTCTGCTGCGGATTCAATTTCTTCGCCAGGTTGTTCATCTTCGACCAGCCCAGCGGGACGCGGATCATGGCGCTTCGGTTCAGGTCGCTCCAACAGATCCGGGTCGGCGCTTCTTGATTGGGCACGAGCCTGAGATAGGCTGAAGAGACCGTATTTCCGAAAGCCGTCAGTGTATCCGCATAGGTACACAATCCGCCAATCATTTTTCTGGCCTGGGATGAAAGATTTCCGTTTTTATCCGTCATCACGTTTTTGTTGTTGGATTTCAGCTCCATGTGAACATGGAATCCGTTGCCGGCAGTCCCTTCTTCGAGTTTCGGAGTGAATGTTGCAACGCAGCCGTATTTGTACGTGATGTTGCGGATCAACCAGCGGGCCAAGACGAGGCTGTCTCCCGTATCTTCGATGGGAGTCGGAAGGAACTCGATTTCCAATTGTTCCGCCTGTTTTCCCTTAATCTCTTCGAGATTGCTCCTGACGCTCTCCACATACCCGACTTCGCTGTGCGCATATTTCACGGCTCCCGTGATCTGCGTGATGTGATGGACCATTTCATTCAGGATCTTTCCTGTCTTAACGAATGGAGCGGATGCGTGGTATCCTCTTTGTTTTTCGGTTGCATAGAGGCGCGTGTCGGAAGGGGTCAGCAAGAAAAATTCCAGCTCTCCCATGGCATAAAGTTCCAGATTTGTGTTTTTTCGGAAAAGGCGATTTGCGTTGTGAAGGATGTTGTCGAGCGTGAAGGGCGCCAGATCGCCGTCTTTTGTCAGATAGCGGCAGATAAAATCCAGGCTTCCCTCATCGAAAGGATTCAGAAAGGCCGATTTATACACAGGAATGACGTAGAGATCCGAGAGTGCTACGTCGACCATTCCTTTGAATAGAGAAGAGCCGTCCACTCTTTCACCGTCCGTTAAAATGCGTTCCGCCTGGTAGCGATTTTCCACGGGTAATTTAAGCTCCTTCAGTTTTCCGTCCAGTGCCGTGTAGTGGAATGTGATTCTCTCGATCTGCTTTTTTTCGATGACCTTGATCAGGTCTTCCATCGTGAATTGTTCGCGTGGTTTATCCACGATCATCGATATGGGGTTTGTGAGTGCATAGTTATGATTTTTTACCATACAATTTCCTTTAAGATAATTGGCATTGATTTAATATAGGAATTTCAGTCGAAATGTCAAAAACAAAATTGAAGCCTTTATCATCCGCCCTGAAATTCCCGGTGTGTGAAAAAGCGGTTGATTCTCCATCTGCGATGTATTACATTAAAACGTTTCAATGTGGACAGTCAATCTACAGGAGCGATCTTTGGAGAAAGTCAAAGTGGGCGTGGTGGGCGTGGGTCATCTGGGCCGGTACCATGCTTTGAATTACGCAAGGATTCCGGATGTGAACCTCGTGGGCGTCACCGATTCTGACGGGAAGAAAGCCGAAGGAGTCGCATCGGAGTGCAGGTGTGGGGCGTACGACAATCTGGATTTTCTGCTGGATCGAGTAGAGGCTGTGAGCATCGTCGTGCCGACGGATCGCCATTTCGATGTAGGTCGGCGTGTATTAGAGCGAGGCATCCACTGTCTTATCGAGAAGCCCATCGCACGCGACCTCGAAGAAGCGGATTGTTTGATTCGTCTTGCAGAGGAGAAAAATTTGGTGCTTCAGGTCGGACACATCGAACGGTTTAATCCTGCAATCCGTGCGTTAGAAGGATTTTCGTTAAACCCTCGATTCATCGAGTCCCATCGGCTGGCTCTTTTCAACCCGCGAGGAACCGAAGTGGCTGTCGTATTGGATCTAATGATCCACGACATCGACATCATTCTCAGCATGGTGAAGAGCCCTGTCGAGTGTGTCGATGCGAGCGGCGTGGCGGTCGTCTCGGAGACCATCGACATTGCCAACGCGCGACTGCGATTCGAGAACGGCTGCGTGGCGAATTTAACGGCCAGTCGTATTTCTCAGAAGAAGATGCGCAAGATGAGGATGTTCCAGAGAAACGCCTACGTTTCGGTGGATTTCCTCCAGAAAGCATCGGAGATTTATCAACTCGATGAAGGCCGAGCAGAGCATGATATGATCTTGGGAGAAATAGGCGTCGGAGATCGAAAAAGGAGAATCGCGTATTGGCGTCCCGAGGTGCCGGAGGGAGAAGCTCTGCAGAAAGAGTTGGAGACGTTCATTCAGTCAGTGCGGGGGGAGCATCCTCCGGCAGTGACGGGCGAGGAAGGGAGGGCAGCGCTTTCCGCGGCCATACAAGTATTGCAGCGGATAGAGGATTGAGGAGTCCTGTTTTTAACGATAGGTTTTTTTATTGGGTAGCAGCGTAACACAGAAATCGATACTGATGATCGCTGGCGAAGCGTCCGGGGATGTCCACGGGGGAAGCCTGATCCGGGAGATCAGGAAGCGACTGCCGGATGTTCGTGTGTACGGTATCGGAGGCGACCGGATGAAGGCGGAGGGTTTTGAGATCGTCCGCCATGTTCGGGAGATGTCTTTTTTGGGATTCATCGAAGTGGCGAGGCATCTTCCATTCATTCGGAGGGTTTTCCGAGAGATGGCGTTTGTTTTAGAGGAGAAGAAACCCGATCTCGTTCTTTTGATCGACTATCCCGGGTTCAATCTTCGATTTGCGAAGCGGGTAAAAAATCGTGGGATTCCAGTCCTCTATTATATCAGTCCTCAAGTATGGGCCTGGGGAAGAAGACGCGTGAAGACGATTGCGCGGAGGGTGGACAGGATGATCGTGCTCTTTCCGTTCGAAGAGGCGCTCTACCGTTCCGAGGGGATGGACGTTCGGTTTGTAGGTCATCCTCTGAAAGATGCGGTCCGCGCCGAGCGGTCGAAGGAGGCGCTGTTCAGCGAGCTTGGGATCGAGCCTGGAAGACCGACGATCGGTCTATTCCCCGGTTCGAGAAGACAGGAAGTGGAGAGTCTTCTGCCCAAGATGATAGAAGCGTACGGCATTCTGCGCCGCAAACTTCCCGGTCTTCAAGCTGTTGTGGGGATGGCGGCCACGCTTTCAGATGATGTGTATCGGCCTTTTTTAGACAACGTAAGCGTCGTCCCTGTTCGTGACCGAACCTACGATGTGATGGCCCACTCGGACGCTGTGATGGTCGCCTCCGGAACAGCGACATTAGAGACGGCCATCTTGGGAACGCCCATGGTGATTTTGTACCGAATGTCGCCTCTCACTTATTTTTTGGGAAGGCTGGTCGTGAAGGTGGGGAACATCGGACTCGTGAATATCGTTGCGGGCCGGAGGGTTGTTCCGGAGCTTCTGCAAAGGAGCGTCAGGGGGAAGAGGATCGCGTCGGAAGTGTTCGATCTGCTGTCGAATGCGGAGAGAAGAAAAAAGATGATTCGGGATTTGCTGGAAGTCTCGAACAAGTTGGGTGATGAAGGTGCAGCAGGAAGGGCGGCGGATTCTGTCGTGGAGTTTATGGAGATGATGAAGTCCGCGGGTTGAACGATGCTTGGAATTTGGAAGAGTCGTTTCTGGGATTCTGTGTTATGGCCAATGGCGGTCGTATACGGCGGCGTTGTTCGACTCCGAAATTGGCTGTACAATCGGGGAGTGTTGCGGTCTGTGAGATTGCATGCGAAAGTGATCAGCGTGGGGAATGTGACAGTGGGAGGAACGGGAAAGACGCCGCTCGTGGAGAGGCTGGCCGGGTTTCTCAGGGATGAAGGGCGTCGTGTGGCAGTGTTGAGCCGGGGATATGGGAGAAAAGAGAAAGGTATTGTTGTCGTATCCGACGGAAAGGAAATCAGAGTGAATGCCGAAGCGGCCGGAGACGAACCCATGCTCTTGGCCCGAAGGCTGAAGGGGATACCCGTTCTCGTGGGGAGAGACCGTGCCGTAACGGGCAGAATCGCCGTTGAATCTTTCGGATGCAATGTGCTTCTTTTGGATGATGCTTTTCAGCATCGAAGAGTGAAGCGGGATTTGGATTTCGTTAGTATAGATTCGACGAATCTGTGGGGAAACGGGCGGCTGCTTCCCGCCGGCCCCCTGAGAGAGTCGCTCGGGGCCCTGGCGAGGGCGGACGTGGTTTTATTCGCGCGATGTGATGCGTCGAGCG
>JBDRSZ010000268.1:0-3254 GCA_043824415.1 bacterium
CGGCAGAGCTCCGATCCGATCGATCCTCCGGCGCCCGTCACCAGAATCCGCTTTTCACGGAATTTGCCATTTATTTCCGTCACATTGTTTTCAAAATGAACGACACTTCTTCCCAACAGATCGTCGATGTTGACATCGCGGATCTTATTGATCTTGATCTTGTCGTCCAGCAGCTCAAATATTCCCGGAACAATCTTGATTTTTATATGCTCTTGATCACAAATGTTTGTAATACGACGGATGTCCTGCGAGGAAGCATTCGCAATCGTGATGATCACCGTGTCGACATTGTGCGTTTTTGCTAGATCTTTTAGCTGCGCCGTATTCCCTAAAACTTTAAGCCCCTGCGTCACCGTTTTGTATTTCTTTGGGTCATCGTCGATGTATCCGACGACCTTGTATCCCAAATCAGGTCGTTGTTTTAATTCCTTGGAAACGATGTTCCCCGCATTCCCGGCGCCGATGAGAAAGGTGTTTTTTAATTCTTTGCCGTTGCCGTTTTCATATTCGCCTCTAATCCTGGATTCATACATGAGGCGCCGCAACATCCGAATGCCCAGTGTACCAATAAGCGTTAGGAGAAATTCCAGAACAATCACACTGTAAGGAATCTTGAGAACAGTTAATTGTGCCGGCAGAAATCCCCTTCCAAGCAAAAGAATAATCGTCAGGATGCTGTTTGCTTTGAAGATTGTAAGCGAATCAGAGATGGAAATATAGCGCCAGACGATGGAGTAAATTCGAAAGATGCTAAAAAGCAGGAAGCGTGCTATGACAATATAGGGGATTAAAATTCCGAGCTGCTTCAGATGCATCCCGGATGGAAGGCCCTCAAAGCGGATAAAATACGCCGCAAAAATAGAAAATGCAAATATAAAAATATCAAGAAATATTTGATTTATACGTGTGAATAGAAATTTATAAGGCATATTTTTGTTCCCCTTTTGATTTATTAAATCAAATGATTCTATTTGGAGGAAATTTTGTTGACATTAAAATTTTCTAAATTTTAAAATAAAAGAGAATTTTTCTTTTTGAAAATATTATTCCATTCAATATTTCAATATATCAATTAGAGTCTGACAAATATATTCTAATTCCTCATTCTTTAAAGATGGATAGATTGGAAGTGATATACACCCGTTCCAGATTCTTTCCGCGTTCGGAAAGTCCTCAGGTTTTAGATTATAAGCCTTGCGGTAATACGTCATCCTGTACAAAGGTTTGTAGTGGACCGACGTTCCGATCCCACATTCCGCGAGATTTTCGATACAACGATTCCGAGAGATCGGCACGTCTGGTTTGATAATGATTGAAAACAAATGCCAAGCATGGTCCCCGAAACCAACGTGAAGATTGGGGAGATCAAGTCCCGCAACACCGTCCAGATTTTTCATGTAGAACCGGGCGCAACGCTCGCGTTCCTTTCTCATGTCCTCCGCCCGTTCCAATTGAGCGAGACCGATGGCAGCAGCCACATCCGATATGTTGTACTTATATCCGGGAGCGACGATATCATACTCCCAGGATGGTTTATCCGCTGTAAATCGGCTCCAGATGTCCCTATCAATCCCATGCAATCGCATCACTTTCGCCCGAGCTGCCACTTGATCGTCATTCGTGACCAACATTCCCCCTTCGGCCGTCGTGATCGTTTTATTGGCATAGAAGCTGAAACACGTCGCGTCGCCGAAGCTTCCGACCATCCGGCCATCGAGCCGGGAGGGGAACGCATGGGCGGCGTCTTCAATGACACGAATTCCGTTCTTCTTACAGATGTCGAGAATTCCCTCTCGCCCGTCGATAGTCATATGAGCCGCCTGCCCACCGTAATGGACGACAACAGCTGTTTTCACTTCAGGATATCGTGCGACCGCTTCGCTCAGGATCTCAGGGGTTATGAGGGAAGTGCCATATTCCACATCCAAAAAAACAGGATCAGCATTCAAATACCGAACGACTTCGGCCGATGCGGTGAATGTCATCGACGGGACAAACACCTTCGATCCCTCTCCGATTCCAACGGCCTCCAGGGCCAAGTGAAGCGCGCTGGTGCAGGAATTCACAGCACAGGCGTGTTTCGCTCGAACAGCCTCACCGAATCGCTTCTCAAAATCGAAGGCCTTGCTTGCTGTCGTTAGCCAACCGCTCTCCAACACTTCCCGAAGATACGCCATTTCGTTTCCGTTGCAGGTCACTCGACTGTATGGGATCTTCATTTTCGTCATTTATTTCTTGTTATTCGAGGCTCTTAGGATTTGATAATTGAACAAAATGTCTTAATGATAATACCGAAATCTCCGAAAAAACTATGGGATCCGACATATTTTTCGTAGAGCGTGAGCTTATGGGGCAAGATCACATCCCGGTAAACGATTTCGGGCTCTGGCGCAGTGGCTAATATTTCCTCCTCATTTCGGTAAACAAGGGACGCCGGATCGGTGATTCCCGGTCGGACTCGATGAACGGTTACCCAACGTTCCGGATAAACCGCGACCCATTTGAGGACTTCAGGCCGAGGACCGACTATAGACATATCCCCCTTCAACACGTTCACCAATTGGGGCAATTCATCAAGTTTAGCCTTTCGTATAAATCGGCCGACCGGAGTAACCCGACAATTACTTCCGGGTTCGAATTCGCCTTTTTCCACTCCTGGTGCGAACTCCATTGTTCGAAACTTTATTAGAGAAAATGTCTTTCCGTCCTTTCCCACCCGGATTTGACGGAAAAAGACGGTCGGGCCGGACGCGAACCGGATCAAAAGGGAGATGATAAGAAAAACGGGAAAAAGCAAAAGGAGACCGATTAATGAAACCGTAAAATCAAAACAGCGTTTGATCATCGTTTATTGCGAGGGAAGGATAAAACATATCGGTTCATTTTTTGGCCCTCCGGAGCCATGAATGAACTCTCGACTGCCCAGCCGCATTGTTGATAAAAACGATTAACCACATCATTATCGAGCGCATCCGTTGTTAAATAGGGTCTACTGAAAAAATAATCCATCCCTTGGATCATTAGTTCCCGGATCCTCTGCCTTCATTTTAGCTCTGGTTTCTATTGCCATCCCTGGGAATAAGTTCTGAGATCCGCAGCCAGAGGTTTTTTTCATTTACCTGAATTTTCCCTTAATTTTATACACTACATTCTGACAAAAGCAAGGGGTTGACCTTGCGGAGTATCTCTTCCTGTTTTTTACTCAATGTTACCGTCTTGACAAACTCATTCTTAGATTTTGGATCTCTCAGATA
>JBDRSZ010000269.1:0-3047 GCA_043824415.1 bacterium
CTTCCTATGAGGGACAGACGGGTTTCGAATTCCTGAAGACCGTGCCCGTGACCTGGGACGAGACGCGGTTCCTGGCGGGCGAAGCGGGAGAATTCGTCGTCATCGCCCGACGCCAGGACAAGACTTGGTATCTCGGCGGAATAACGAATCAGACCAAACGTGATCTCAACATCCCTCTCAATATGCTGGAGACCGGTGAATACGAAGCTGAAATATTCAGCGACGGTTCCATGAACGAAGAGGAACCCAATGCCATCAACCTATCTCGCCAGGCAGTTACGGCAGGAACATCCCTGAAGGTGGCCATGGCCTCCGGAGGAGGATTCGTGGCTTCAATTCGGCCCCGATAGATCATCGATTGGTCTTTAATAGGCACCATTTTAAATGTGACAACCTTTTTCCATCAAGAATAATTGAAAGGGAAAAAACCGATGAGAGTCCGTCATTACTATTTATGTCTAACCTTGAATCTAATCTATGCCCTCGGAAGAATAAGCGCCCAGGAAGCCGTCATCCTTACACCCAAGCCTGGACCGGAACCCCGCATCAACGGAGCCAAGATTTTCGGGGTTCGACCAGGCTCGCCATTCCTGTACACCATCCCGGCCACGGGAGAACGGCCCATGACATTCACAGTCACAGGATTGCCAAAAGGGCTAAAAGTCGATCCGAACACGGGGCAGATTACGGGCAAGCTCAAACGCCGCGGCGAAACCGTCGTTATTTTCAAAGCCACGAACAAGCTGGGAACGGCCGAACGGAAATTCAAGATTGTTTGCGGTGACAAACTTGCGCTGACTCCGCACATGGGCTGGAACAGCTGGTATGTCTGGGATACACGCGTCAGTGATAAGATTATGCGCCAGGCTGCGGATGCGATGGTAGAAACCGGTATGATCAACCACGGCTATCAATACGTGAATATCGACGACTGCTGGGCCATCAAGCAGGAATCTGACGACCCGGAACTTCAAGGCGATCCGCGTGATGGCCGGGGTATGATCAACGCCAACAAGCGATTCCCAGACATGAAGGCACTCGCGGATTACATCCATTCCAAGGGTCTTAAAGCGGGAATCTATACATCACCCGGACCGATGACCTGCGCCGGATACGTGGGGGCATGGCAGCACGAAGAACGTGACATCAAACGTTTCGTAGAGTGGGGCTTTGATTTCCTAAAATACGATTGGTGCTACTACAAGGATGTCGCTAAAGACGAGAGCCTCGAGGAACTCCAGAAGCCCTACCGGCTCGTCAGTGCTATCCTGTCCAAACAACCGCGCGACATCGTTCTCAACATATGCCAATACGGTATGGGTAACGTCTGGGAATGGGGCAAGGAAGTCGGCGGAAACAGCTGGCGTACTGCGGGCGATCTGGGACATGACATCGTCGGAAACCTGTTTCGAGACGGTTTCGACTTGTATTCCGAACACGAGCTGTACAAATACAGCGGACCGGGCGGATGGAACGACCCGGATTATCTATTGATCGGATACTTGAGTTCAGCATTTGTAACCGACACACCAGGAAATAGCGATGCCACACCTTTGACACCCAATGAACAGGTCACGCACATGTCGCTCTGGTGCCTTTTGGCCGCACCGCTCATCTTCAGCTGCGATATCACCCGCCTCGACGAATTCACCCTGAATATCCTGACAAACGATGAAGTCATCGATGTGGATCAAGATCCTCTGGGAAAACCCGGCAGGCGGGCCGTTAAAAACGGAGACCTCGAAGTCTGGACGAAAGAAATGGAGGATGGATCAAAAGCTGTCGGCCTTTTCAACCGGGGTGAGGGTTTGGTTGAAGTCACTGCTTCGTGGGCTGATATCGGAGTTCATGGAAAACAGAAAGTCCGCGACCTCTGGGGCCAGAAAGACCTGGGAATCTTTGCGGATTTCTATACGGCGAAAGTCCCGCGTCACGGCGTCGTTCTTGTCCGGATGTGGCCGGAATAAAAAAGTTAAAGGAGAAATATCAGCAGGAGATATAAAAAATGAATGTTGAAAAGAAATGGCTTTTCAGTCTACATATTGCTATGATGTTTTTGTTCCTCGTACTTGGGTGCACTCCGGGTTCGAAGAAAATCGATGTTATGAGCCTCCTCAAAGAAATGGTGGATTTCGAGAACCTGGCCCGGAGACCCGAACCCTTTTTCAAACAGGCCCAGGCCAGCAGTTACAGCCGAGAGAGCCACAAGGGCGGAGAAGCCTGGTTCCATAACCTGGACAGGGGGGAATATGTCCGAACAGAGATGAACAAGGGGCGCAAAGAGCATGTTTTAGCCGATGTGAAGGGTCCCGGAGCAATGACACGTTTCTGGTCCGCCAATCCAACAAAAGAGAATACAACGCGATTCTATTTCGATGGTGAAAGCGAACCGCGCATCGAAGTGCCTTTATCCGCTCTGTTCACCGGCAAGACCCGGCCTTTCGGACCGGATTTTTCATACATCAGCGGAACGGGCGGTAATCTGTATTTTCCGATTCCATACGGGCGTTCTCTTAAAATTACTATCGAAGAGAAAGAAAAACCTCTCAGTCTTTATTACGAAATCAATTATCGAACCTATTCGAGTGAAGCAACCGTAGAAACGTTCGATCTAAAAAATGCCGATTCCTGGGAAGAAGTACAGATCCGGGTTGCGCATGCGTTTTCCCTGCCACGAACGGCTATAACAAAAACAGAGGCACAACGGATCATTCAACAAGTCACTATTTCTCCTGGAAAAACATATCATTTACCTGCGGTGCAAGGGGAAAAAGCCGTTTATAATTGGTCAGCTCGTATGCTGGAGACAGAAGAAAGCCTGATTTGGGACGATCCGCAGCGTGCTCATAATGCCTATCGATTTCTTTTACTTGAAATCAATTTTGACGGAGAGAAAAGTGTCGCCACGCCTCTTGGTGATTTCTTTGGATCTGCCCCTGGAATAAATGCCTATGAAAACCTGTTTTTCACCGTCAATAAAAATGGATGGATGACCAGTAGACTGTTGATGCCTTTCAAAAAATCAATGAGTTTATCCCTGACCAATA
>JBDRSZ010000270.1:0-5359 GCA_043824415.1 bacterium
AGAAGAACAAATCAAGACAGATGTAGAGAGTCTTTTAAAAGAGTACCCAAACAATGTTCCTCTACTAAGTACCTTATATCGGATTACCTTTTCGTTGTTCGGCGATGAAATCGACAACAAGATTCGACTTAGATTAGAAATTTTAGATTCTTGTGGTAGATTTGTAGAAGAGAAAGAATTCGGTTTGGTATTGACAGCCTATGGTTCGGAGGAAAAAATAAACAGTTTCAGAGAATTTTTAAAGAAATATCCAAATTCAGAATTTAAAAAGTTAGCACATTCAAATCTTGTCAATATATTGATAAAAAGTCCTCATCACTCGCAATTCGAGGTCGAGGAAGTGATGGAACGCTGGGTGAAGGAAATGCCGGGGGATGATTTTACGTACAATCAAATTATTTGGGGACACTGCATCGGTTCGTGGAAGAATTATAAGAAGGCCATCGGTTTCTTGAATATGGGCGTGGCATCCGCTGAACGATGGGAGAAAGCCGTTCCATTAAGGATTCTTGGAGCTGTCTATTCTCAAACGGGGGCGTATGACAAGGCTGTCGATGCGCTGAATCAGGCGCAGTATATCACTCTTGAACCCGATCCTGTGATTTATAATCTCCTTGGGAACGCGTATCTTGAAGCAGGAAAAGATGACAGCGCCATGAAGTATTTGGGAGCGTCTCTGGCTTACGGGTATCGAGAATTTGAGGATGTGAAAGATTCGTTTATGAAGGCTTACGAGAGGAAAACGGGGAGTAAGGAAGGCGCGGAGACCTCGTTGTATGAGCGCGTGTTCGCCTCTTCCGCCGTGCGCAAGCCGTTTGAGGCGCCCGATTTTGCGCTTTCTGATTTGGAGGGATCGAAGGTCTCTCTTTCGGAGCACATCGGGAAAGTGATTCTGCTCAATTTCTGGAAGCCGGGGTGAGCGGAATGTCTTGAGGAGTTTCCTCATTTGCAGCGATTTCGAAAGATGTTTGGTGAAGACGGTCTTACAGTCATATCTGTGGCCAATATTTCGAATGCGAAACGAGCCGAATCCTTCGTGAGGGGAAGGATGAAAAGAGTGCCCTATGATTTTATTCTTCTTGTCGGCGGATGGAAGGTGTATCAAAAGTATCGAGGTAGAAGACTACCGAGCACGTATCTCATCGATAAAAAAGGGATGATCCGTTTCTATCATCGGGAATTCAACAAGGGGCTGGTCATCACAATCGAGCAGGAGATCCGGGCGCTGCTGGCGGAGTCTATTTAGTCAGATTAATTCACAAACCACAGAGGAGCACAGAATAAAACACGGAAATTAAAAAATATAGTTGAATTGGTTGAGTTGATCCGTGGTGAATCATTCAGATTAGAACTATTTTATAGTCGAACCAAAGTGGTTTTCGGATTTCACAATGTGGTCCTCTCCTTTTTTCAAGGAGAGGATTTAGGTGAGGTCTCCGATAAAAATCCGAAAACCACTTTGTGTTGAGTATAGTATAACGCACGTCTTAAAAAATAGAATCTGTTTTATGGAGATCGGTTCATAATGAAAACACTCCTCAAGGTTATTCAATCATTTCCGGATTCGTTCTTCCCGTGAATCGTCTATACGAATGCCGGGTGCATTCCTGAGGATTATCCCATTTTATTGAAATGAATGGAGGAATCGTATGAAACGGAAGGAAGCCTTTATCGGGCTTGTCCTCATCTTCATCCTCGTATTTTTCTTTCGCTGTGCGAACAAGAAGGAAATCGCAGAGCAGCACTATCAGACGGGTTATGAATTCATGAGGAGAGGAGAAATCGATTCAGCGGTGGTGATGTACGCGCTTGCCATCGATGCTTACCCGAAACACGTCAAAGCGAACATGTCGTATCAGGATCTGCTCAGATACCAGCTGAATCGGGAGGACGAGGTTTTAGAAACGTACAGAAGCAAAGCGGAGAAGCATTCGAAGGATGCCGTGTATCAGTATCTGTACGCGCGGCTGGAGGACGATCCCGAGCAGATGAAGGAGAAAGCGGAGGCCGTCATCGATCTGTACCCGAAATTTTCTTATGGATATATACTGCTCGGAAATGCCTACCAGCGTATGGGGTATGATGACGATGCCGTCGAAGCGTGGGATCGGGCCATTCAAATGGATCCGGCGAATAAAGATGCTTACGTTTCGATCGCTTACTTGTACCTGAACAGTCAGGAATACGATAAATCGATTGCGTATTTTAACAAACTTTTTACAGTCGATTCCGCATCGACCACTTACTACTCAACGTACTGGCGCGCCAAGTACATGGCGGCCGAAGACAAAGAGGCGGCCAAGAAAGCAATCCTCGCAGAACTCGATGGGATTCTCGCAAAGCATCCGGACGACGTGCGCCTGATGTCTTCGTTGAACTATACGCTGACGAGTATGGGAGAGGCAGAACGGGCCAAGGAGATGGAGAAAAGGGTGTTTGAACTGGATCCGGAAGGGGAATCCGCCCAGATGGCGGCCTACAATCAGATTTATTCGAAAGGGAATACGAAGGAACGCGTCGAAGCCGCCGAAGATTTCCTGCAGAAATTTCCCAAAGCGACGTTTCGGAAGTACGTTTATTCAGCGTTGTTCAATTTTGCAGTGTACGAACCGAGCATGAAAACGGACGACATCGAGAATATCGCACAGCGCTGGATCGATGAGTATCCGGACTATTCTTCGGCGTACAATTCGATCGCATGGAATTTTTACTTAAAGCATCCGGAGATGTATGAGAAGGCGGTCGCGTTCGCCAAGAAGGGAGTCGAAATGACGCCCAGACGGAGCCGCGGCCCAGTGATGGACACGTACGGTTGGGCGCTGGTCAAGACGGGCCGATACGGGGAAGCGGTGGAAGCTCTGCTCACAGCGGACAGTTTGTATGGCGAACCGGATGCTGAGGTGAGGTATCATCTGGGCGCTGCGTACAACGGGCTGGGCGATGCGGACAAAGCCGTCGAGTGCCTGGTGCAGTCTCTGGCCCTGAAAGAGGACAATGAGGTCCGAAAACTCTTCTACGAGGCGTACGAGAAGCAGCGCGGCTCACGGCAGGGCGCCGATGATTTTCTGACCAAAGAAATCCTGGCTTTCTCCGCGGTGGACGCGCCGTTTGCGGCGCCGGATTTTACGCTGACCAGTTGGACAGGTGAAGAGGTGACATTCTCGGATCACATCGGCAAGGTGATTTTGGTCAATTTCTGGAAGCCTGGGTGAAACACGTGTCGTGCGGAGTTTCCGCACTTGCAGACGTTTCAGAAATCCTACGGCGACGATAAGTTCGCTGTACTCTCAATCGGTAATTTATCTACGAAAAAGGCTGTAGAAAATTACGTGAAAGATCAAGGGCTTCGTGGTGAAGATCCCCTATTCATCGTGCTGATGAAGGGGTGGAAGGTGTACAAAGCATTCGGCGGACGGGGCACTCCGAACACGTTCATCATCGATAAGAAAGGACGCGTTCGTTTTATTCACCGGGCGTTCAATCCCGGGATGGAGAAGATCATGAAGCGGGAGATCGAGGCGCTTTTGGCTGAGACTACGTAATTTTCTACACGCGTACTGATTTGAAGGCCGGCTCCGGATGGGTCGGCCTTTTTTTCTTGTTTTCGGCATGGAAGGTTGTTATATTTTTAACAGGATTGTGGAAACCACAGAGTGCTCATTGATATAATAAAAATGGTTCATCAGAAGAAATAGAAATGAAACACCGAAAAGCACCGAAGGTAATCAGTAACTCGACTTTGGCAATTTTCAAATATGAATTGATCATCAGAGCAATTTTCAAAAAATGTCTCTTTTATCAAGGATTTGCAGAAATCATGTTTCAATCATCATCTCTCCCTTGAGGGAGAGACAAAGAGAGGGTGTTTTAGCCAATCCATAAGATATTATTTCTGCAAATCCTAAAGACCCTCACCTTGCCTCTCCCTTGACATGGGAGAGGTATCGATTGTTCATTTTTTGAAAATCGTTCTCTCGATTGGATAGTCTTATCACAATGATCAGATTTGCCAAAATCGAGCAAGTAAACGACCAGTTTTCAATCGAGAGCCATCCCGACTCTTCGGGATGGCTTGATGATCAATCAACGTCGAGTCTTTTTCGATGCGACAACGGGCAGTCGCACTTCCACCGTGCACCCAGGAGGAGGATCGTTGTTGCGAATCTCCACGCTTCCTCCGTGCTGCTCGACGATGCGCTTCACGAGGCTCAACCCTAAACCAGTCCCTCCGCTTCGCATCGTGAAGAAGGGTTCAACAACACTGGGCAGGTTTTCCTCGGGTATACCGCATCCCCTGTCGATCACGCAAACGCGAATATATCCATCCGCCGGCTCATGAAGGCGGATTTCGACTTTACTTCCCTTTGGGCTGTGCTGGGCCGCATTCTCCAATACATTGAATAACACCTGCTGCAGCTTTGCGCTGTTCGCCTTCACGTGGAGCTGGTCTCCATTAGGACAACAAACCAGCTCCACTTTATATCCCGTGTGAGACGTCGTCTTCTTCCAAAGATCGATAGCCGAAACGCAGAGGGCGGACATGGATTCTTTCTGAAAGCTCGACGGCTGTATGGGCCTTCCAAGTTCCAGCATATCCTTCATCAAAGAAGAGAGGCGATCCACTTGTGTACAGATGTGACCGAGATAGGGTTTATACTCCGGGTCTTCGCCCAAGTCTTGAACAAGAGCTTCCGTGACCGCTAAAATGGCGTTCAGCGGGTTTTTCACTTCGTGGGCCACTCCTGAAGCTAACTGACCGAACACTTGATACTTTTCCATTTCCCTCATTTTATCTTCAAGACGCTTGCGCTCGGTAATATCCTCGAATACGAGCACGACACCCCTAACGATCCCGCTCGCGTCTTTGATCGGGGCCATACTTTGATCGATAGGGATTCTCGTTCCATCCCTCATTGCTAAAATTGCACGATCAGTCCAACCCGTAATATCCCCCTCCTTCAGAGCTTTGAATGTCGACATCCGTATCGGCTTGCCCGTCTTTTGACTGAATAGAGGATACACCTCTTGCAGCGGTTTCCCCGACGCATCTTCCGAATTCCATCCCGTTAACTTTTCGGCCACCGGATTCATGAACATCACTTTTTTCTTCTCATCCGTAGCGATCACTCCATCATGAATGCTTTTCAACACGGTAGACAGCCACGCTTCCCTCTCCTTCAGACTTTTCTCCATCCCGTACTTGTAGAGAGCCACTTCGATGGCGGCGCGCAATTCTCTTTTTTCATAAGGCTTGAGTAAATATCCATACGGTTGTGTGATTTTAGCACGCCTTAATGTATCTTCATCCGAATAAGAAGTAAGATACACCACTGGAATGTGCAACTGTTCATGGATATAC
>JBDRSZ010000271.1:0-2072 GCA_043824415.1 bacterium
TTCTTCCGTGAAATCGTGAATATTCCCACTTGGCTCGTCAATATTTACTTTATTAATGATCCACATTCACCCACTGATTATGCAGAATGGCAAAGAGTTTTAATAGGGGTTAAGAAAGGTCTGGGAATATCCGGGTTAGAGATCCCATATATGGCTGATATTTTTCTTGAAGCCAGGGATAGGAGTGAATTATTTAAGACAGTCGATACGTAAATCAAGGCTGGAACAACGATTCAATAATTATTTAAAAAGGAGGGAAGGGTATGAACAAGGGAGATTTAATCAATGAGGTGGCAAAGGTGGTGAGCACCAAGAAAGGGGCTCAGGCTGCGGTAGATTGTGTACTTGACAGTATCACCAAGGCATTGAAAAAGAAAGACACTGTCACATTGGTTGGATTTGGTACGTTCAAGGTGAACAAAACAAAGGCCAGGAAAGGGAGGAATCAACGGACAGGGGAAGGAATCAAGATCAAAGCAAAGAATGTGCCCAAATTTGTGGCCGGGAAGGCTCTAAAGGATGCAGTAAAATAATAAGCGAGAAACCTTTTGTATGAAGCCCTCATTGGGTATAAATTACCTTGGTGGGGGCTTTTTCATAATTTTTAAAAACAGGAAAAGATATGCTCACTGATCCTTAAGGCCATATAGAAAACATCATGGCAAAATCGAGGCAAGAAACAAAGGAATATGAGTTAAAGCCGGGTTCAAAACACCTGATCGGGACCCTGGGAGAAAAGAGTCTTCACTCGGCGTTGAAGGATTGGTACGTCAGGCCGGGTGACCGCCTGGAAGCCGAGGTAGACGGTTTCCATATCGATATCGTCCGCCGTAATCTGCTCATTGAAATCCAGACCAAGAATTTCTCATCTATAAGAAGAAAATTGAACACATTGGCAGTACGGCATCCTGTACGATTGGTCTTTCCCATTTCGAAAGAAAAGTGGATTGTCCGGATAGGGGCAGATGGTGAAACTCGGCTTGGCAGGCGAAAGTCTCCTAAAAAAGGGCATCTATTTCAACTTTTTGAGGAGTTGGTCAGCCTCCCGGAACTGATCAGAAACCGGAACTTTTCCTTGGAGGTCCTCCTCATCAGGGAGGAGGAAGTCCGTCGTGATGATGGGCACGGAAGCTGGCGACGCAAAGGGTGGAGTATCTTCGACCGTTGCCTTGTGGAGGTGGTGGATAGTCGGATTTTCAAGACCTCTACCGATTTCTTAGACCTTATGCCCAAAGACCTGCTGGATCCTTTCACCACGGATGACTTAGCGAAAAGCATTGATAAGCCACGTTGGATTGCCCAAAAGATGGCCTACTGCCTCCGGAGCATGGGAGCCATTGATGTGATAGGAAAAAAAGGAAACGCAGTTCTTTATTCAGCATCAAATAACGTAACCCAATCCTCAAATGGCGAACTACGATAAGACGGAAAGACTTGTAACTCTATGACAAAAAAGGTAAAAATTCCTGAGAAGTATCAGGGCTGGATTGACGCCCGCAAAAGGTATCATCTTTCCCATGCCCATATCCAGATGGCAAGGGAGCTGGGCATGAACCCGAAAAAGTTTGGCAAGATTGCCAACCACAAGCAGGAACCCTGGAAGGCGCCCCTGCCGGTCTTCATAGAAGGCCTCTATTTCAAGCGTTTCGGAAAGAGCCGCCCGGATGAAGTGAAAAGCATGGAACAAATGGTCAAGATAGAGGAGAAAAAGAAGGCTGAGCACCGGGAGCGTAAGCAACGGAAGAAGCAGGGTATTATTACGATGGATAACAATGTCATTAAAGGATAGCAAATATGGCTCTTACCAAAGCAAAAATTATTGAAAGGATGTGTGACAACTGTGGCTTCACCAAAGCTGAGTCCACCAATATTTTTGAATCCCTCCTCGAAACCATCAAGAAGAGCCTTGAAAACGGGGAAGATGTCCTCATCAGCGGTTTCGGCAAATTCTGCGTGAAGGAAAAGAAAGAGCGGAGGGGGAGGAACCCACAGACTGGGGAAGATTTGACACTGGGGGCGAGGAGGATCGTCAGCTTCAATGCTTCCGGTAGACTGAGGGAGAAGATCAATAG
>JBDRSZ010000272.1:0-2443 GCA_043824415.1 bacterium
ATATCTTTTTTTGATTTTGTCTTTTTCATGAAGCAACCAGCGCTTTGATATATGGCAGAAGAATCGTCTTAACCTGACAGCGTTCAGCATATTCTGTCAGTTTTTGAATATCTGAATGCTTACTTTTAAGGTAATTTTTCAACCCTTCCAAAGCAACATCTTCACCCAGTTTATTCCGGTAGCGGAACATATCGCAGATGGTTTTTTCCTGATTATAAATCCGTACCTCTCCACTGGATGTGACGAACGTTTCGATGCCAGAATTGTAAAAGCGGTCACGGAAAAAGTATACTCGAACAGGAGGATACTCGATTTTCGTTCCTTTCTCTGAATTGGGAATGGCTATGTAAATTTCAGAAGGATTAAACGTGGTCAGGTCATGAAATTCCAGTGCGGAGAGCAGACAGATGACGCCTTTGGGTATGGCCTGACAGACATCGATAAAACTGACGGGAATGTTGTTTTCCTGCGGCAGATCCGAGAGTCTGTAAAGCCCAGGTTTTACTTTTTCTATAATGTTTTCATGCACCAAACGGGCGATTTCACGGGTGTGAATGGACGCCGCCTTCAGATCTTTCATTCGGGCGTATCCGCCATGTTTTTTAAAAAATGCAATAGTTTTATTCATGGTTCTTTCCAACTGTCAATGGTTTATATTGACAGTAATATAGAACCAATAACGGAATTATCCAAACATTTTTTTAATGTGGCTTAATTTTTATTGATGGATCAAAAAACCAGGTAAATTAACCTGTGACGTTTCATCGGATATTATGAATAATTCCCGATGTTTTGTCACAATACGATGACTCTTGTTTTTCTATGCAATAGATTTTTTCGGGAAGATCATTGATTGTATTACAAAGAACATGAGGATTTTTCATTTTTGTATACTTTCTTTGTGTCCTTTGTGGTTGGCCATTTTACTCTGAATAAAGTGGACGAATCGTTCTCCTCTTCCCATGCATTGATGTCTTCTTTGGATTTATGCAAACGCAGGGCCGACTCTTTCTCGTTCCCAAACTCAGTTTGGGAACGAGAGGTAAACGTCAAAATATCCATCCTTCAGATTCCAGAAAACCTTTTAAGTCCAGATAGGGAATTTCGAAATGATGACAAATATTAGGCATTCTTGCAGCATTTTCTGTAAATTTTTCCTGCGCAATAACTGTTGCGTTCTCAACCTTTGCCTTCGCGATGACGAACGGATCAGCGAACGGACCACCATGGAGGAGCTTCTTCTTTTCAAGATTGCCTTGAAAATGTTTCACACTGTAGATTTGAGTGATATAGTTTAATTCATCCAGTGTGGGATCATGGAAGAATTCACGGTTTTTCCTCGACCAATTTTCAAGCTCATCGTCACGTTTCAATTCCTTGATTTCATTTAAAACTTCTCGTACAGAACGGATGCGTTGTTCTTCAATGGCTGTATTGAATCTTTCCCAGAATGAAGGAAACCGATCGACGAAATAATGTCTAAAGATGGCTGTCAAGGTACTGGTGTCGAAGACATAATCCATGTTTACACCAATACGTAGTTTTCAAATTTGGAAATGTTTTGTACAGACATTCCCAAATAATCGGCCAAGTTTTCGGCTGTAATTTGATTCTTGAAATATTTGCTGAAGGCCAGGTTAACGTAGGTATCGCCTAGATAGGCTTTTTGTGTGTAATAGTAATCCCCGCCTCCCGTCCGTTCTTCTTTTCTCTTTTTTGCTTCGGCAATCCATTGGTCTGCCCACTCCCGGTATTGGGCTTCATCGATCAAAGCAAGATTCAGATATTTTCTCAGGATTAATTCACGGCTGACTTTATATTTTTGCGCCAGATTGGCAATGGTCTGTTCGTCGGTGGCTAACGCTTCTTTCGTGAGCACATCTGTGGGCAGAAGCATCTCTCCTGCAAATTCATTGCATTTCACTTCCAGCCGGGAGTAGTCCCCTGAGAGTTTTCGGAAGAAGCCCCTTGCCTGGACATCGATGCCGCCGGATTTAAACAGTAAATGCGCAAGTTCATGGAAGAGCGTGAAAATTTGACGCGATTTGGGCAGGCTGTTATTGACGTAGATGATGGGATAGCGATCATGGTATAGGCAAAACCCGGAGTAATCATCATTCCTGAATGCGTCCTTAAAAACGAACACCCCGTGCTTCTCGAACCGCTCCCGCCAGTTTTTTAAAGCATCGTCGTAACCGGACCATTCAACCTGTCGATCAATATCAACATCCAACAATTTCCTCAGGTCCCTGACGAGATTCTTAACATCTGTTGAAAAAGAGAATTCCCGATCTTGAAGAATACTCTGTTCAGCAGGCGGCTCATTATCATACAGCTCGGAAAGGTTTAACTGATAAACCTTGGCTTTCCGGTACATCTTAATGAGTTCGGCCGGTAAATCTTCCACGATGGATTCCGGTAGCGTCCTGAAATCCGCCTGGGG
>JBDRSZ010000273.1:0-4797 GCA_043824415.1 bacterium
TCACGCGGTCCGGGCGCATGCCCGGATACAACCCGGAAATGTTCGTTTCGGTCACGTACACGTACATGGCGCATTGCCCTTACGTCCTGATGTCTTCCGTGATGGAAATCATCAACCCGTACGGCGCGCAGGCCATCAGGAACGGGGAGATGGTGTTCGACGCGGACGTTTTCGATCATTACGCCTGGAAGGCGAAGAACGGGGAGCGCCGGTATCTGCGGACGCTCCTGAACCCGGATGTGGGGAATGCGGAGGCTTCGGCTGAAATTCCTGTGGATGTTCCCTGGCTGTGTCTGTATAACAGCAAGGGGAAATTTGCGATGGGTGCGCTTCCGCTCCACGTCACGAATTACAACCGGAAGACGGGACAGGTGGCGCTGTACAGGCCGAAATATTTCCTGTACTCCCATCCTCAATGGACGCGCGCGCTGACATACTTTGTCCGCACCTTGGTCTACCCCTTCGGTCACGCGGGCCATGCAACGCGGGGGCCGGTCATTCAGATTCCCGAGGGGAATGTCTACGTGGAAGAGATGGCTTTCATGCCGTTCCTATTGGGCGACGCCGATCCGTTCGAGCCCATCGAAGTGTTGAACGAGAAGCTGCGCCATCCGTTGGAGATACAGTACGGAAATTAGAGGAGTCCGCCATGCGAAAGTTGAGCAGCGTCGCGCCCGACTGGTGGGATTACACGACGCTGGATGACGACCTGATCCGTGACGCCGCGAAGCTGACGGTCAGAGACGTAGAGCAGCTGTCGCGGCCCGGGTTTACAGTCCGGTTTTACGATACACGGGAGTCGTTCTACCTCGCCGAGGCCCTTGAGTACATCGATGCCTGGAAGCAGGCGACCGAGAGCCGGCCTGCGGGCATCTGCGGGCCGATTGGGCCGACAGAGCAGCTGCCTCTTGTGGCTGAGCTCGTGAATGCGTTCGGGATCGACCTGAAGCACGCCCATTTCTGGGGCATGGATGAATGGGTGGAGGACGGGAAAGAAGTCGAGTACGACCACCCGCTGGGATTCGCGAGGACGGACATGGAGCTGTGCTTCAACCGGATCGACAAGAAGTGGGCCATGCCGCGGGAGAACATCCATTTTCCGAGTGTGGATGGGATTGATGAATACTCGAAATACTTCGACGATGTGCGCTGCGCGGTGATGCAGGGAGGCCAGGGGGAGGTGAAGCACTGGGCGTTCAACGATCCCGTGAAGCGCGAGGGGAGATACGAGGACGCGCCACCGTCGCCTGCAGAATACAGAAAGCTCAAGACTCGGGTCGTCGATCTCCATCCGATCACGCTCATTCAGAACGCCCGGACGTCTGGCAAGGGGAATGTGAGTGCCGTGCCCCATCAGGCCATCACGGTCGGCCCGGTCGAGACATGGAAGTCGGAGAAGGTGTCCATCTGGCATTTTGGGATTCATGACAATTCTTTCGGGATGCGGCTCACGGCTCTGATGATCTCGAAGCGGATGGCGGATTCGTCCGTACCGATGTCTCTGCTGGCCGATCATCCGAACGTGCAGTTCAACTACTACCGGCCCGGCATCGGGACGTGCGATGTGGAAATGCATTGAAAATAATTCAACCACAGACACAGAGAAAGGCAGAATACAGAATGCAAAACCCGGGACTCGGAACACGGGAATCAAAATCAGAAACACGGAACACGAAACTCGGAATCCGAAATACGGGAATAGAATCCCAATTGAAGAGGAGGAATGACAAAACGGACTGTCCTGGCTGTTGCCGCGCATCCGGATGATATTGAATTCATGATGGCGGGCACGCTGATTCTGCTCAAAGAAAAAGGGTGCTCAATCCATTACTTCACATTGACCAACGGGTGCTGCGGGAGCGCGGAGCTTTCCAAGAAAGAAATCGTCCGAATTCGGGAGGAGGAAGCCAGGGCTGCGGCTCGCTTCCTGGGCGCAACGTTCCATCCAAGTCTGGTGGATGATTTTCAGATTTTCTATTCGGACGGACTCATCCGGAAAGTAGCTGCCGTTGTGCGGGAATGCAGGCCGGAAATCCTGCTCGTTCCATCCCTCGTAGATTATATGGAGGACCACTCCATCGCTGCGAGGATTGCCGTGACGGCCGCTTTCGTGAGGGGCATGCCGAATTACGAGACCGATCCGTCGGTCCCTCCGATATCGAACGGTGTCGTCGTCTATCATGCCCTGCCGCACGGATTGAAGGATCCGATAAGAAGGAGTGTCCTTCCCGAATTGTTCGTAGATATCGCGTCTGTCATCGATCGGAAGGTGGAGATGCTGCGCCTTCACGCCAGCCAGAAGGAGTGGCTGGATCGCAGCCAGGGGATGGACTCTTACGTAGAGACGATGCGGGAAATGAGCCGAACTGTCGGGGAGATGTCGGAGAGATTCCGATTTGCCGAAGGATGGAGACGGCATTCTCACCTTGGATTTGCGGACGAGGATGCCGATCCGCTTTCGGGTTTGTTGGAGGCGACTGTTTTTCGTCCATAGAAAAAAATGTGCTGAGATCACTTTAAAGGAGAAAGGAGAGTGTTTTATGAGGAATGTATTCACGAGGATTATATGCATCGTTCTGACAGTTTTTATGGTATCTGCATTGTTTGGTCAGAAGTCGGGTTTCAACGGACTCACCATGAACATGGGGAATCTGCCCCTTCTGTCGAACGCGAAGACGCGTTCGATCAGCGCGGAGAATTTCACGGGCGAGAAGGGGAAGGCGGGAATGTCCACGGACGGCTTGGCCGCGAACGCAGCCCGCGACCTGGGCCAGGGATGGAAGGTTTCACCGTACATTCAAATTGAACCGAACGCGACGTTTGTCCTGGCTGAGATCGAGGGGCCCGGAGCCGTTCAGCAGATCTGGATGACACCCGCTGGGAACTGGCGGTTTTCCATACTGCGGTTCTACTGGGACGGGGAGAAGGAGCCTTCCGTGGAAGTGCCCGTCGGAGATTTCTTCGCGTGCGGATGGGGGAAGTATGCCCAGGTTTCGTCGCTCCCCGTGTGTGTGAATCCCGGCAGCGCATTCAACTGTTACTGGGTCATGCCGTTCCGGAAGTCGTGCAGGATCACGATAGAGAACCTGGACGAGAAGAAGATGACGCTTTTTTACCAGATCAACTACACGCTTACGGATGTACCGGAGGATGCCGCGTATCTCCACGCCCAGTTCCGCCGAACGAATCCTCTGCCGTACAAGGACGTGTACACGATCGTGGACGGGATCAAGGGATTGGGGCATTACGTGGGGACGACCATGTGCTGGGGATCGAACAACAGCGGCTGGTGGGGCGAGGGAGAAATCAAGTTTTACATGGACGGCGATAAGGAGTTTCCGACGATCTGCGGGACGGGGACGGAGGATTACTTCTGCGGTTCGTACGGTTTTACATCCAAGGGAAAGTACGCAGAGTTCACGACGCCTTACGCAGGCATGCCGCAGGTGCTGTCACCGGACGGGTTGTGGAATTCGCAGCAGCGATTCGGGCTGTACCGCTGGCACATCATGGACCCTGTCCGGTTTGAGAAAGATCTGAAGGTAACGATGCAGGCGTTGGGCTGGCATTCGGGGGGACGGTACCTGCCGCTTCAGGATGACCTCTCCTCGGTTGCTTTCTGGTACCAGAAAGAGCCGCACGCACAATTTCCGAAGCTGCCGGACAAGGATGAGCTTGAGATTAAGTGATGGATTACGTGCCACGCACCTCTGAAGTGAGAGGTACTTTGATTTGGTTCAATAGTCTAAGAGAGAAGGAGACGTTATTATGAAAAGTGGAATTTTTGAGATGGCCTGTTTGCTGACGGTATTTGCGGTATCTGCGGTGTTTGGTCAGAAGTCGAGTTTCAACGGGTTGACGATGAATATGGGGAATCTGCCCCTTCTGTCGAACGCGAAGACACGTTCGATCAGCCCGGAAAATTTCACGGGCGAGAAGGGGAAAGCGGGGATGTCGACGGACGGACTGGCGGCGAACGCGGCCCGCGACCTTGGCCAGGGATGGAAAGTATCCCCTTACATCCACATCGAGCCGAATCAGACGACCGTTCTGGCAGAAATCACAGGGCCCGGCGCCATCCAGCAAATCTGGATGACGCCCGCTGGGAACTGGCGTTTTTCGATACTGCGTTTCTACTGGGACGGGGAGAAGGAGCCTTCCGTGGAAGTGCCTGTCGGGGATTTCTTCGCGTGCGGATGGGGGAAGTATGCCCAGGTCTCGTCTCTGCCCGTGTGCGTGAATCCCGGCAGTGCATTCAACTGTTACTGGACGATGCCGTTCCGAAAGTCGTGCAAGATCACGATGGAGAACCTGGATGAGAAGAAGATGACCCTCTACTATCAGATCAACTACACGCTGACGGAAGTACCGGAAGATGCGGCGTATCTCCACGCCCAGTTTCGTCGGACGAATCCTCTGCCGTACAAGGACGTGTACACGATTGTGGACGGGATCAAGGGATGGGGTCATTACGTGGGGACGTATATGTGCTGGGGATCGAACAATAGCGGCTGGTGGGGCGAGGGAGAGATTAAGTTTTTCATGGATGACGACAAGCAGTTTCCAACGATCTGCGGGACGGGGACGGAGGACTACTTCTGCGGATCGTACTGCTTCATTGCGGAAGACAAATATAAGGAGTACACGACGCCATACGCGGGTATGCCCCAGGCGCTGTCTCCGGACGGGTTGTTGAATTCTCAGCAGCGGTTCGGGCTGTACCGCTGGCACATGATGGACCCTGTCAGGTTCGAGAAGGATCTCAAGGTGACGATGCAGGCGTTGGGCTGGCGTTCG
>JBDRSZ010000274.1:0-7476 GCA_043824415.1 bacterium
ATGTCCGAATTTCTTAGCCAAGAGCGCAATCTGCTCTTTTTCTGTAAGTATAGACAGCTTTTCTTCAGCCTCCTTTTGTAACCTGCGCTTCAGTTCAACAGCGTCAGACTTTTTATTATTCATAGATAACCTCCAACGGACTTCTGATTTCAAGCAAGGGAAATCATATAGTGTGGAGATCACTTTCCTGCTTGATCAAGCGGGTTCACTTCTAATTAAAACGTCTTACTTCGATAGAATCTGAACACAAAAAGTCACAACAAAAGATTTAAAGTCTTCATGTGTGCCTTATGCTTTTCATTTGTCCGTCTCTCCCTGACGAAATTTGTATCGTTTGGATGCTGAAGTTTACGAAGAATATGTCGAAATGTCAAGGTGTATGTGCACTCGTTCGGGAGGGCTTGTGCCAGGTTTTTCAACCGATTGTCGTGATGAAAATATATCAAGTGGCCGTTTTTGCTATCCTCCTCCCTTCGTCCACATCCACTCGCATCAATAAAATCCCCCCGATGACGAAGAAGAAGACGAGCGACAGAATTCCCAGACGGCTCGTGCCGGCGAATTGACTGGCGAGGGCGAAGAGGGCCGGGCCGGCGATGCCTGCGAATTTGCCGCTGATGCTGTAGAAGCTGAAGAATTCGGCTGATTTTTCTTTTGGCACCATCGAACCGTACAATGAACGGCTGAGGGCCTGCGTGCCGCCCTGGACGAGTCCGACGAAGAATGCGATGATCCAGAAATGGATGGCTTTCGTGATGAAGAATCCGCCGACTGAGATGAGCGTATAGACACAGAGTCCGATGAGTATGGCTTTTTTAGCGGTGATGCGGTTTGTCAGGCGGCCGAAGAACAGCGTGCATGGGACGCCCAATACCTGCGTCAGCATGAGCGCACCGACGAGGTCGAGCGTGCCGATGCCGATCTCGTCTCCGAAAGCGATGGCCATCTTGATGATGGTTCCGATGCCGTCGTTGTAGAACCAGAAGGCAACGATGAAGAGAAAGAGCTGCTTGAAGCGGCGCACATCATTAAAAGTGGCTGAAAGACGCCGGACGGCGATACGGAGCGGGTTTTCGCCGGAGAGTCCGAGGCGGACGCCTTCGGGTTCCGGGACGCGTCGCAACAGGGGCAGTGAGAAAAGCGCCCACCAGATGCCGACGCTGAGGAAGGAGAGCTTCATGCCCAGAACGGGAACGCTTTCCTGGCCTGGCTGGACGACTGTTTTGGGCAGGAACCATAGCATCCCGATGTTCACTGCCAGCAGCAAGCCGCCGCCGACGTAGCCCAGGGCGTATCCTCTCGTAGAGATTCTGTCGATTTCTCCGGGTCTGGCGATGTGGGGCAGGAGGGAATCGTAGAACACTTCGCTGCCCGCTGAGCACACGTTGGCCACGATGAAGATGAGAGAAACCCAGATCCAATCTCCCGCGTGGGTGAATGCGAGGAGCGATGTGAAGAGCGCGCCCGTACCCGTCAGGATTGCCAGAAACCGTTTCTTGGATGAGCCGTAATCGGCGATGGGTCCCAATATCAAAGAGAGCACGGCCACGGCGAGCATGGCGGCTGCGGCGGTATATCCCCATAACGAGGTAGCCATCTGGGATTGTGATCCGGATAACGTGACGGCTGCGACGTTCCGGAAGAAGATGGGAAGGACGGCTGCCATCACGGTCGTGTGAAACGCGGAGATGGCCCAGTCGTACATGCACCAGGCGTTGATGATCTTCTTGTGATTGTAGTGCTGCATTTAAGATAATTCGGAATTCTGAATTCGGAATTGAGAAAAATAAAGATTAAAGATTCAATGTAAGGATGTCGTCAGCTCAATGCTTGTATGAGTTTAATTATCTTTGCTACGGCCCTGCGGTATCCTTTTCGTCCGGCAAGGATTGCAGCAAGGATGAATTTTTCATCCCAGGCTTCAAAGTATCGGAAGATGAGCGTTTTCCTGTTTTTTCCCCTGACGGCGATCTCTTTTGCGGGGAAATCATCCCCCAGGAGTTTGACGAGGTCGATCAAGGAGAAGGCGAATTCAAGGAGGTTGTCTTCACCGTAAACGGAAGACATTCCGTATTTGGCCATGAGGAGTCCTTCGGAGGAGAAAAGGGCGATGCTCTCCCAGCGTTCTTCTCGATGGAACTCCGCCATGGCAGCTTCGATTTCTGCCTGGACCGGAATTCGGGACGACGGGGATTGTTCTGAAACGCCGGTCTTCATCACGCCTGCATCCTCCGATCTCCCTCCAAATGGGACTGCACGCGGGAAACGACGCCTTTGATGACTTCCTTCAACGTGTTGAAAACTCCCTGGCCGCGGACGGCCACGGCTTCGAAGGACGGAACGTTGAAGAAGTTGAGTTTTTTCTCCATTTCCTCGAACGGCTCGGCTGTCGGTAAATCCCGTTTGTTGTACTGGAGGACCCAGGGGAATTTCTCGAGCGTTTTTCCGCTCATGATGAGATGTTTCTCCAGGTCGAGGAGAGTGTCCAAGTTGGCGTCCATCATCTCCCGCTGGGAGTCGGCCACGAAGACTATTCCATCCACTCCGTTCATAACGATCCTGCGCGTCAGGTCGTAGTGGACCTGACCGGGGACTGTATAGAGGTTGAATTTCGGTTTCTTCCCGTCGATATTCCCGACCTCGAGCTGGAGAAAATCGAAGAAGATCGTCCTGTCCTCCCGGGTTTTTAGAGTGACAAGATCGCCTTTCAATGCAGGATCGATGCGCGAATAGATATATTCGAGGTTTGCCGTTTTTCCGCTAAGGCCCGGGCCGTAGTAGACAATTTTCAGATGAATTTCACGCAGTGCCCAATGGATGAACATTTTCCGTTCCTATGAATTTTACGCTCTAATCCCGCCAAAGGCGGGCAAGGATTTCGTTTGCCGTTCCTTGGGGCGTTCAGTGTTTTTCTTTTTAATGCCCCGCTGCTTGTGGTGGGGCTGTTCATTCGAATTCCCTGAATGTTCGGTCGAGTTCTTCGTTCAAGAGCGACCGGAATTGCCGGTCGAATACCTGGTTCAGCTGAACGCCTCCGTCGTCTTTTTTTGCGAGGACGGGGAGAAGACGGGAGATTGTCTTCATCGTGAAGAGTCGGACCATACCCAGAGCCACTCCGCGCTCGAACACGACAACCAGGCAGCAGTCCCCGTCGATGTTTGCGACGTATATGTTGTAGCGTTCTCCCTCGTGAAGGACCATTTTGAAATTTTCGGCCTCGCCGACGATTCGGGCCATTTCTTTGGCTGCAGCGTAAGTGCTGGCCGATAGAGTCGAGAGGAGCGTCGCATTCAAATGGCACGTCGGATGCATTTTCTGCGAAAGCACCCTTCCTCCGCTGTCGACGAGAAGAACGGCCGTGATTTGGAGCTTCTCCGCCAAACCCGCCAAACATTCGGAGATTTCATCATACTGTTTTTGAGAGAGGATGGTGTTCAACGGATCGATTCGATGTCCTGTTGACTCCATGAAGTTATCCTTCTCGTTTTTCTTCATTCACAAACCACAGATGAACACTGAGCAAAACACGGAAATATCGAACCATAGTGAAATTGATTTATTATTGTGTTTCAGATTATTCTTTTTAATTCTCTTCATTTTAATCCCGCCAGAGGCGGGCAAGGATTTAATTCCCCGCTCCTTGGGGCGTTCAATGTTTTTGTTTTTAATACCCCGCTGCTTGCGGCGGGGTAATTCATTCCGATGTTTTCTCTTTATCTGTGCTGCTCCGTGTAGATCTGTGGTGAATCATTCAGATTAGTGCCCGGTCGATAGACGGTCGATGAGATACGAGGGCAGATTCTGCCCGCGCATCTTTTCCTGAACGGCATCCACAGCGTAGGATACGCGTTTGAGATAGAAATATCGGTCGTCCGTATCGAATATCCCGTACGACGCCCTGGGGTCGCCGTCCCTGGGTTGTCCCACGCTGCCCGCGTTGATGATGATTTTGTTTCCCTCCTGAATGGCCGCGCGGGTCGCATCATGGATGGAAATTTCTCCTGATTCATCCATGATGAAGGCGACCGGGACGTGGGAGTGGCCGACGAAACAGACGGGCGTCGTCAAGACGCTGAAACTGCGGCGGGCGTCTGCATAACCGAAAATGTAATTCCAGTCTGCCGGCGCTTCGGGCGTCGCGTGGACGAGCGTCATTCCTTCCTCTACAAGAATGAGCGGCAGGCCGGACAGGAAGCGACTATTCTTGGCATCGAGAACGTCCCGCGTCCAGTCGATGGCCTTCCGTGCATAATCGTTGAAATGCTCGGTCGAAAGCCGGCCTGTGGCTGCATGGTCGTGGTTACCCGCCAAGATTATATCTGCGACCGAAGCAATTTTTTCAATGCATTCGTTCGGGTTGGGACCGTACCCGACTAAGTCTCCCAAACAGAGGATGCGGTCGGGTCCGCATTCCTTCAGCTCTGCAAGGACGACGTCGAGCGCTTCCATATTTCCGTGTATGTCGGAGAGGATCCCGATTTTCAATGGTTTTTCTCCTGGCTAAAAATTATCCATATTTATTAGCCAAATGAATTTCTAAACCACAGATGAACACGGAATAAAACACGAAAATTTAAAAACATCGTTAAATTGGTTTATCATTGTGTTTCAGATAATTTCTTGTGAATTCTTTTCATTTTAATACAATGTTCTCCCTTTATCTGTGATGTTCTGTGTTGTTCCGTGGTGAATAATTCAAGTCAGAAAGTGATATTACAGGCACTGAAATCACTCTTAATTCATAAGAACGTTTAATCCTTTTCATGTATGCAAAAAATGAGCCATCCTAAGATAAACCCGTATTTTCAGAAGATCTATTGCAGTTTGAAGTCGTTTCGGCTCCAACATGAAAAGCCGATGGATCAGAGCATGTCCACAGGATCGACATCGATCCCGATGCGGACGTCGTGGAAACGGGTCCTTTCGTGGTAAATGGACAGGGCTTTCCGTATCGTATTTCTCAGGTTTTTTCCCGAAGGGTCTTTGTTCTTATCCAATCGGAGGATGATCTGGTGCCTGTACTGATTTTTCACTCTGGAAATGGGGCAGGGCACAGGACCCAAGAGGCTGAAGGTTCGGTTGGGAGTTACTGCGGCGGCAAAGGCACGTGCAGCATTGGCGGTTCTTGCTTCATCCGTCCCTTTGAACCGGAGGAGGACGATCCTTCCCCACGGCGGATAATTCAATTCTTTGCGCTGTTCCGACGCCCATCGATAGAACGCGTCGTAGTCCTGTCTTCGGGAGAATTCGAGAACAGGATTGTCCGGGGAAAACGTTTGCACGACCACTTCTCCTCTCTGGCTCCTTCTTCCGGCTCTGCCGGCAGCCTGGGTAAGAAGCTGGAATGTCTTCTCTCCGGATCTGAAGTCTGGGAAGTGGAGGCCAGTGTCCGCGGAGATGATGCCGACGAGACGGACACCCGGAAAGTCGTGCCCTTTGGC
The DNA here is from genome assembly GCA_043824415.1 of bacterium. Classification (GTDB taxonomy): domain Bacteria; phylum Zhuqueibacterota; class QNDG01; order QNDG01; family DSAB01; genus JBDRSZ01. The sequence continues at coordinate 5,442 of JBDRSZ010000274.1, forward strand.
CACCATCTGTGTTCCCAGGAGCACGTCGGCTTCTCTTTTTTCGAATCGCGTGATGAAGCGGTCGTGCGTCCCTTTTCGTTTTGTCGTATCCCTGTCCATGCGGAAGACTCTGGCCTGGGGGAAAAGTCTCCGGACTTCTTCCTCGACCCGCTGCGTGCCCACGCCTCTGTAGTGAAGCGTCGCACCGCCGCATTGCGGACAGACATCCGATGCCTTTTTCTGAAATCCGCAGTAATGACATTGGAGCTGATGGCCTTTTTGATGGTACGTGAGGGAGATGTCGCAGTGGGGGCAGCCCTGAATGAAACCGCATGCCTGACATCGCAGGAAAGATGCGTATCCTCTACGATTTTGGAGCAGGATGATTTGTTCTCCGTTCTCCAGACGCGCTTTCATCCTTTCGCGCAGGAGGGGAGAGATGATTTTATGCTCTTTTTCTTTGCTCGTATCGTTGTGATCCACGAGCGTGACTTGGGGGAGGGGAACGTCATCGATGCGCTGGGACAGGGTGCAGCGCGTGTATTTGCCGTCGATGCTGTTGGCGTACGATTCCAGGCTGGGAGTGGCAGAACCGAGGATGACCACGCATCCGTTCATCTTCGCGCGGACGACCGCCACATCGCGGGCGTTGTATCTGGGAGAGGGATCGGCCTGCTTGTAAGAAGCGTCGTGTTCTTCATCGACAACGATGAGCCCCAAATTTTCGAGCGGGGCGAAAACGGCTGATCTGGGACCCAGGGCGATTTGGTATTTTCCTTCTCTGATGCCGCGCCATGCGTCGTACCGTTCACCGAGGGACATACGGCTGTGCATGACCGCGACTCTGTTGCCGAAGTGTCCCCTGTACCGCTCTACGGCTTGGGGTGTGAGCGAGATTTCGGGGATGAGAACGAGAGCTGTCTTTCCCGCCTGGATGGCATGCCGGATGGCTTCGATGTATACCTGCGTTTTTCCGCTTCCCGTCACTCCGTGGAGCAGGAATACATGGAATTTTGTCTTCTCGATTTCCGCGTTGATTTGGGAAAGAGCCCGGCGCTGTTCCTCTGTAAGGTCCATAGGCTCCGGAGACGTGCGCGTCACATGATCGTACATGTCCCGAAATTTTTCTTTTTCCTGTATGTCGATCCATCCCTTTTGTTCCATACTTTTCAGGATGCGGAGATCGGCTTTCAGATCACTCCGTTTGGCCCGACCGTTTGTTTTTTTCAAAGTCATGAGCAATTCGGCCTGTTTTGGAGTCCTGTCGGAAAGCGTCCGGATGTTTTCCGGATCGATTCCATTCTTCAGGCTTATCCATGTTTCCGATTGCGCTCTGGCCTTTTCTTCTTGGAGGACGTGGTTCAATTCGATCAAGCCTTTTTTTTCCAGTTTCGCCAGCGGGAACCGGATGCGTTTTGACGCCAATTGTTTTTCGAGACTCTGCTGAGAGATTTCGATTTTCTGGCGGACGAGAGACAGGATTCGATCTTCCAATTCGGATAACGGATGGGGCGCTATGGCATCTTGCCCAGTACTTCGTACGATCACGCGGCTCTTTCGATGGATTGCCGGGGGCAGGGCTGAGCGGATAACTGCCCCCAGGGGCGCCATGTAGTACTCGGCCACCCAGCGGAGAAGGTCGAGGAGATCGGGCGTCAACAGGGGATAGGGATCCAATATGTCTTCAATTTCCTTCAGTTCCCATTTGGCGGGCTCGTCTGGAAAATCGACGACGAATCCCGCCATTCTCCGATTCCCCAGGGGGACGAGTACGCGATGCCCTAAACACAGTTCACGAGCAAATAGTTCCGGAATCTTGTATGTGAATTGTTGCAGCGGGGGATGGATGAAAACGATATTTGCGCATGTATTTTTTTCAGATGAGTCCACGTTTTGAATATACGAAGGGTCAAAGATATTTGCAACGAGAAACAGTACATAAATAAAAATGGCTCTTCACGGATATATGTGGGCAAAACCGGTCGATGTGATGATAAGCGTATCCACTTGTCCAATGAAGTCTTGGTTCTTTTCTTCAGAAGAAAAGAACCCCCGC